>DEQG01000126.1:0-8880 GCA_002360325.1 Salinicoccus sp. UBA3372
GAAGACTGATACAGATTCAGAAGACTTCCGGTATAAATATGTATGCCGGGAGTTTTTATTTTATATTGGTCCGGCGTTCAGCTGGCGAAGTTTTACCGGCTGACTGAACACTTGAAGAACATATTTGTGCAGACAGACCGGAATTTGTCCCTAACTAAACGGTTGGCGGAGGTATCTGTGCAGCTGAGGTGAATATTGTCTCCAACTGCACGTTTACTGCTGTCAAATGTGCAGATAGAGGATGACTAGTCTGCACCTGAACGGCTGTATCATTTTATTAATGGATTTCAATAATAATAAAAATCGATATCTGCTCATTCGACCTTGAAAGCCTCATCAAGCGAGCAGCAAAATGAAAAAACTGCTCACTCAGAGACAAAAAAATCACTCCAGGTGAGCAGTCAGAAATCTGTATTCAGTTATTCGGCAGTATAATCTCCGGATTTACCGCCGGATTTTGAGACGAGTTTGGTTTCGTGAATGATCATGCCTTTATCGAGTGCCTTACACATATCGTAAACGGTGAGCGCTGCGGCGCTTGCTGCGGTCAGTGCTTCCATTTCTACGCCGGTCTGTCCTTTTGTCTTAACTTCCGTGACAATATTCAAAAGGTATCCGGATTCTGTATTCCAGCTGAATGAAATATCTACGCCTGACAGCGACAACGGGTGGCACATCGGTATGATCTGGTGTGTATTTTTTGCAGCCATGATTCCGGCAATCTGGGCAACTGAAAGCACGTCGCCTTTTTTGATTTTATCTTCGGTAATTGCTTTATATATATCTTCAGTGACTTCCACCGAGCTTGATGCTCTTGCGATTCTTGTAGAAACCTCTTTATCTGAGACGTCGACCATTTTAGCGCGTCCTTCTTCATTAAAATGAGTGAATTCGTTCATTCCAATCATCCTTTCTAGTACAATAGATTATAACAGAAAAAGTTTTAGAAAGTAGGAGAATAGATGACTTTGCACAGAAAGCCGATCCCCGTCAATGAGGCGGTAGGAAAGGTTTTGGATAATACTGGTGTTACAGACACAGAAGTTATTTCTTATGAGGAGGCACACGGGCGTATTCTGGCGGGTGATCTTGTCGCAACGCATGATGTGCCTTTATTCACTAAATCCGCAATGGACGGATTTGCCATCAGAGCTGCGGACTCAAAAGGAGCGAGCGGTGATAACCGCATTCCGTTCAAAGTGATCGAAGAGGTGCCTGCCGGCTCAACAAGTGATTATGAGCTGAAGGAAAATGAAGCGTTCAGAATCATGACAGGTGCAGAGATTCCTGAGAGCGCGGACACGGTCGTCATGTTTGAACAAGCGAAGGAAACTGATGAGGGCTTCACAGTCCGTAAAACTTTCAACCCGGACGAAAATATTGCCATGCAGGGGGAAGAGTGCAAAAAGGGGGACGTCATCCTTGAAAAAGGGTCGCTGATCAACCCGGGGACGGTGGCTGTGCTTGCGACATTCGGATACAGCGAGGTGGAAGTGTTTAAAAAACCGATCGTCGGTGTTTTATCGACGGGCAGTGAACTCCTGGATGTAGACGAGGAACTGGTCCGCGGTAAAATCAGAAATTCAAATACCCCGATGATACTTGCACAGCTTAAAAGAGCCGGCATAGAAGGAAAAAGATACCACATGCAGAGTGATGACCTGGATATACTGCATGACAACATCAAAGAGATATTGGAAGAAGTGGATATGATCATTACGACCGGCGGTGTTTCTGTCGGAGATTATGATCTGCTGCCGAAAATTTACGACAGACTCGGTGCCGAAGTATTGTTCAACAAAGTTGCAATGCGTCCGGGCAGCGTCACGACTGTGTCACGCCTCGGTGATAAACTGCTGTTCGGTCTGAGCGGCAACCCCTCCGCATGCTATTCCGGATTCGAACTTTTCGTGAGACCGGCGCTCGGTATGATGATGGAAACTGAAAGGGTCTTCGCACCGTTCATCGATGCGGAACTCGCTGAAGATTTCACGAAGCCGAACCCTTTCACCCGTTTCATCCGTGCGGAAATCAATTACATTGAAGGTAAAGCGTATGCGAAACCTTCCGGTTTCAACAAATCGAATGCTGTGACTTCAATTGCGAAGAGTAACGGTGTCATCGTTATGCCCGGCGGTACGCGGGGTTTTGAAAAAGGTGACGCGGTCAAAGTGATGATGACGGATGTGACTTCCGGCTCTGATAATTTCGGGGTGGAATAGATGAAGATTCTGCAGATCACCGGCTTTAAGAACAGCGGCAAGACGACGACGGTCAACCGCATGGTAAAATTTCTGAAAGAACGGAATTATAAAGTGGCGGTCATTAAAAATCATCACCGCGACGATGTTCACGACCTGACGACAGATACCGGAAAATTCATCGAGAGCGGTTCGGACTACACAATGCTGAATACACCGGGCACCGTGATGACGGTTGAGAATAAAGAGCCGGATCTGGAACAGCAGATAGAGGACTGTTCCCGGCTTGTAGATTTTATTTTGATAGAAGGTTATAAAGACGAGGATTATCCTAAAATTTTTATGGAGTATTCTTTCAAAAGCGGTCACACAAATTTAAATAATATCAGTCTTCGGAATGTGTTAAAAATATTTGATATACGTTATGATGAAGAGACTATCATGGCTTGGTTTAAAGAATGGAGTATGGATGAATGAAACAGTTTGAAGTAGTTGAAACACCACTTGAACCGATGACGTATCATCAATTCGTCTTAAATGAAAAACAGGGTGCCATCTGTACATTCACCGGGCATGTCAGGGAATGGACGAAAGGCACCCAGACGATATATCTGGAATATGAAGCATATATTCCAATGGCCGAGAAAATGCTCGCCCAGATCGGCGACGAGATTTCAGAACGCTGGCCGGGGGTGCTGACTTCAATCGGCCACCGTATCGGCAAGCTCGATATATCCGATATCGCCGTAGTCATTGTTACAAGCTCTCCGCACAGAGCGGACAGCTACAGTGCGAATGAGTACGCAGTCGAGCGTCTGAAAGAGATTGTTCCGATATGGAAAAAAGAAATTTGGTCTGATGGTGAAGAGTGGATCGGGGATTCCCGTCATTATCATTCCAGTGTAGAGGAGAAATAACGATGAAAGTAATGCTTTTTGCCGGACTGAAGGAAAAAGTGGGAAATGACGTCATTGAGTTGGACACAGATGGTCCAATGAAAGTTATAGATTTGAAAAACAGAATTTATGCAGACTATCCGATTCTGGACGGCGAAGTCTTCCAGGTGGCGAGCAATGAATCATTCGTCAAGGATGATCATACTTTATCAAGCGGAGATATGATTGCGCTTATACCGCCTGTGAGCGGCGGCTGATGAAAACAATCGGCGTCGTGCTGGCAGGCGGCAGATCGACCCGCTTCGGCGAACAGAAAAGTCTGTATGAATTCAATGGCAGGAAGATGTATCAGCATGTATACGATGCTTTATCGGAATCCGGAGTGTGTGATGACATAGTCATCAGCACAAATGAGACTCTTGAGCCGTATTTTGATTATAAGACGGTCATCGATGATGAGGACTACCAGGATTACGGGCCGCTCGGAGGGCTGTATGCAGCAGCGAAAGCCCACCGGGGAGACAGGCTGCTGGTCGTGTCTTGCGACACGCCTTTCATTACGGCGGAATGGCTGAAAAAGCTGTATGATTCGGCACTCGCCAATCCAAATACTTTCATTGTCTCAGCGGAAGATGATAAAATGCATCCAACAATCAGTGTCTTCCAGGGGATTGATTTAATAGATGAATTGGAAGGGCAGCTCAAGTCAAAACGATTGAGTTTCAAGGCGTTCTTCAACAGTCGGAATGTCAAAATGATTGATGTATGCGATACGGAAGAAAGCCCGGGAATATTCAGGAATATAAATTATAAAAGTGATATGAATTAAGGAGGGATGCTATGACAGAGCAGATTACAGATAAGTTTGGCAGACCGATAAGAGACCTTCGCATCTCTGTAACAGATAAATGTAATTTCAGATGTCGTTATTGCATGCCTAAGGAGATTTTTGGCGACGATTTTCAATTTATGAAACAGGATGAACTTTTGTCCTTTGAAGAGATTGAGAGAATCGCAAAAATATATGCAAGTATGGGTGTCAAAAAATTACGTATTACCGGTGGTGAGCCGTTACTGCGTAAAGATTTACACGAGCTGATTGCAGTATTGAATGATATAGAAGGTATTGAAGATATCGGACTGACGACGAATGGTCTGTTGTTGAAGAAACACGGCCAGAAGTTATACGACGCAGGTCTTCGCAGACTGAACATCAGCCTTGATGCACTGGATGACGAGCTGTTCGGGCAGATCAACGACAGAGGCATCGGTACATCGAGAATACTGGAGCAGATCAAATATGCACAGTCCATCGGATTTGAAATCAAGGTGAACATGGTGGTCCAGAGAGGGCTGAACGAACATGAAATCATACCGATGACGCGTTATTTCAAAGAGCTGGACGGCGTGACACTGCGTTTCATCGAGTTTATGGACGTCGGTAATGATAACGGCTGGAACTTCGATAAAGTGGTCACCAAAAAAGAGATTATGGAGATGCTGGATAAAGAGTTCGACCTGGAACCGCGTTCTCCGAAATATTATGGGGAAGTGGCCAAAGTGTACCGTCATAAAGATGCACAATCATACTTAGGGTTCATCACGAGCGTGTCTGAGAGCTTCTGTTCTACATGTACACGTGCAAGGCTGTCATCCGACGGTAAATTCTACGGCTGTCTGTTTGCTGTAGAAGGATTTGATATTAAAACATTGATGCGTGAAGGCATATACGATTCAGAGCTTCAGGATATTCTGGTCGGTGTATGGAATCAGCGTGACGACCGCTATTCTGAGATCAGAACTGAAATCACTGAGGAAAGACGCCAGGCGCGCAAGAAAATCAATATGAGTTATATTGGAGGATAAAACGTGAAGATTACTTCACGTTTTTTTCAAATTTAAAATAGGAAGCGTTAAGAATGAAAATAGGATTTCCAAGGAAATGGCTGATAGTCTATGTACTGATTTCCTTCCTGATGACTATATTTTATGTCTTTTTCGGACATTATCTGTCAGTCATCTTATCTGACTTCATCGTCGGGAATCAGACATTATCATATACTTTGCTCGCATGGATGCTGATTTTTTTCACGGCATTCATACTTTTGCGTGCAATTTACCAGTACAGTACCGCCCATGTCGCTCATAAGCGCATGGAAAATTATGGGAATGAATTATTATCCAGAGTGGATGATACGACGAATAGAAAGTCGGAATCCTTCCTGAATGCGCTGTATGTGCATCTGGAAAAATACCGGCCGTTTGAGCAGGTGTTCATCCCGACGATCGTCAGTACGATGGTCAAGCTCGTCGTCATCATCATCGTGCTGTTTTTCGTCCACAGAAATGCGGCTGTCATCCTGCTTCTGACTGCACCGTTTGTCCCGCTCTATTACGTGCTGGTGGGGCTGCAGACAAGGGACGAGTCATATAGGCAGGCCTCCCAATTCGATGATATGGGCACTTTATTTTTAAACCTGGTGCGAGGTAAAGATACTGTCCGTTACACAGGTTCGGGAGAATCTGTCAGAGGGCGTTTGGAAGAGAATAATAAGGATTTCGTATCACAGACGATGAAAATCTTGAAATATGCATTCCAATCGTCCTTGATGCTCGAGTTTATAACGATACTCGGTATCGGACTTGTGGCGCTTGAAATCGGACTGCAGATCATCATATTTGAAAACATCACCTTTTACGCGGCCTTCTTCGCCCTCCTGCTCGCTCCGGAATTTTATAACGCGCTGAAAGTTTTGGGCGTCGAGTTCCATAACGGCCAGCTGGCAAGAGGTCACTTGGACAAAGTGAACGAGTGGCTTAAGGCGCCGGCAAAGCATAAAGAGTACAGAACGGTATCGGAGTCCGGCGGCTATGCGGTCGAACTTGAAAATGTCGATATCGGCTACGGTGAAATGCGGCTGGTCGAAAATATAACTGTCAAGTTTGAACCCCGGACGATCAATGCAATTACCGGCCCTTCGGGGGAGGGCAAGACGACGCTCCTGAAAACGATTGTCGGACTGCTGCCGCCCGAGAATGGCGATGTCAGACTGTCTACGATGGACATCGGCTATATTTCAGATGAACTTTATTTTAATGACAGTACGTTGTTCGATTATCTTTCAGACGGCGGGCCCGGTGAGGAAGCGGTGCTCGGTATACTTGAAAAGCTGAAACTGATGGGCAGTGTGGACAAGCTGACCGAAGGCATCCATACACCGATTGTAAATAATAATGTACCGTTTTCCGGCGGGGAAATCGTCCGCCTGAAAATTGCACGCGTGCTGTTAAAACGGCCGGGCATCATCGTCATGGATGAACCGACTGAATTTCTGGATGCTGAAACGGAAAGTATAGTGCTGGATCATCTAAATGAATTCAAAGAGTTTTCAACGATCATTGCGGTCGTTCACAGACAGAGACTGCTGAATATCAGCGATACACATTATCACCTTGAAAATAAAAAGATGGAAAGAGGTGATATATGATGGAATATTTAAGAAATGAGAAGAAGCACGTCGTATACAGCATACTGCTCGGTGTGATCGGAAGTCTGATCGGCATATCGATTTTCGGACTCAGCGGGTACATGATCAGCCTGAGCTTTTTCGAACCGCCGATATTTGTCATCCTGCTGATCATTTCAATGATCAAACTGTTCGGCATGGCGAAAGGCGGTCTGAAATATTTGGAACGCCTCATGTCGCACAACTCGACATTCAAACTGATTTCAAGAATGCGTACCAGGTATTTCGAGTCGACATTATCGGATGACAAGGACAGACACGACGTCCGGTCCATCCAGACGTTGAGCCGCCACTTCGAAGATATTGAAAACTACTATATTACCATCATCTATCCTTACATTGTTGCTGTGCTGCTGTCCATTGCCATCATTTTGCTGTCCGCGCTGCTCAACACGGCGATGGTGGTCATATCACTGCTTGTCGCGCTGCTGATGCTCGGCGTTCTGCCATTCGTCTTCAGCAGATGGGATGATAAAATTGATGCGGAGTATGACAGGCTCGACACAAGTGCATTTCTTAAGACGTATCAGTTCATCCACGGTCATACAGACCTTTTCATCGACGGCAAAAACCGGCAAGTGCAGTCGGGAATCGATGACCAGCTGCACTCGATGACGCGTAATAAAAACAGAAAGAGCTTCAAAGATTCAATGATCGAGTTCCTGAGCGGTCTGATCCAGCTCGGCATCATCACCGCGGTCATAATTCTGATGCAGGATGACCATATGTTTTTAATACCGATGCTGATACTGCTTGTCATCAGCTTCTTTGAAGTACTGACTCCGGTTGTAGAGCCGGCGAGCCAGTATTTCAATACAAAGCAGAAAGTCGAGCAGATAGAAAGTGAAGCATCGAATATCGAAAGTGAACCGAAGGAATCAGAACATGGCCTGACTTTGAACAATGTTTCATATAAATACCCGGCCGGCGCATACGATGCACTGTCGGATGTCAGCATGACAGTGCATGACGGCGAGAAACATGCGATTATAGGAAGCAGCGGTTCAGGCAAGACAACACTGCTCAACAGGCTCATTGAAAAGAAAGAAATGGGCATCATGCCGCAGCACCTGGACTTTTACAATGCGGCCATCCGGGATAATCTTACGATGTTCGGCCATTTCAATATTACTGATGAAAAAATAAAAAGCCTGCTGGCGGAGTTTGATCTGGCTCATTTCGACCCTGATGATTTTGTTTATTATACGGGGCAGCTGTCAGGCGGCGAGCAGAAGAGGCTTCACTTTGTCCGGATGATCATCGAAGATGAAGACTGGTGGATACTTGATGAACCTTCGGCCAAGCTGAATAAAGAGCTGCAGGAAAAAGTATGGCAGACGATATTAGACAGGGAGACGGTCATAGTGAGTACGCATGATCTATCATATATTCATGAATTCGACCGGATCCACTTCATTGAGAACGGCCGTATTATGGAGAGCGGCACATATGAAGACTTGATGGAGCGTCAGGGCGCTGTACATGAAGCGGTTAAAAGATTCAGGGATTATTTGTAGATGAACGATTCATCATGCTACACTTGACCTGATATGTAGTGAGGAGGAAAATTGTGAAAAAATATGCGATCATAACTGATTCCGCATCCGGCTTAGAGCAATCTTTTATCGAGGAGCATGATATCAAAGTATTACCGATGTCAGTCATCATCGATGGGATTGCATACAAAGACGGTGTGGATAAATCTGTCACCGAGATTTATAACCTATTGAAAGAAAGCGGAGAAGGCGCTAAAACCTCCCAGCCGACAATCGGTGAATTCATGGATATATACGAAGAGATAGAACAGGATGACCAGTATGATTCTGTAATTTCAATCCATGCATCCAGCGAACTGACAGGGACTTACCAGAGTGCGCTCAGTGTTTCTAAAGAAATTTCCAAACCGGCTGTCGTCATCGACTCCAGAACGGGCAGTTATCCGATGAGAAAAATGATCATGAGCGTAGTCGAAGGCAGGAAAAACGGAGAAACTCTGGAAGCAGTTGAAGCGGAAATTACAAAAATGATTGAAAATACGCAGCTGTATCTGCTTCCGCACAGTTTTTCCCAGCTGAGAAAAAGCGGCCGGGTGTCTGCATCACAATCCGTTCTTGCAATATTATTGCAGGTTCAGCTCAAGCTCGAGTTCGAGGAGGGCAAAGTGATTGTGGGGCATAAGGTGAGAACGAAGAAAAAGATGATATCCCATATTCTGCAGACATTGGAAAACCATGTGAAGGATGATGCGATTAAAAC
>DEQG01000126.1:8955-10398 GCA_002360325.1 Salinicoccus sp. UBA3372
ATCTGCCAAATTTGAATTTGGTATTTGAATCGCTTGTTCCTGTTGCCGGTGTACACGTCGGACACGGTACAGTAGGATTCGGATTGATCAAAGGACAATAAAAATAGCTCAGCCGTCATGGCTGAGCTATTTTTAATTTATTTAAATCTGAATTAATCAGTTTAAGTGTTTCCAGAAGCTCATCATTTTGTTCCCGGCTCATTGAGAGATGCCCGGTAAATAATGAAAATCTATGTCCGATTTTCTCTTCTAACTTTTTGCCTGCCTCAGTTGCTGTTACATATACATGCCTTTGATCATAGATGTCTTTTTCACGCTTTATGTACCCCAGATTTTCAATTCTTTTGATCAGTGGAGATATTGTGGCATTGTCGAGCTGAAGTAATTCTGCTATCGTTTTAAGGTTCAGTTTTTCATGTTTCCATAAAAGGCTGAGAACCAGATATTGTGTATACGTCAAATCAGTATCATGCAGAACGTGATTGGAATAGAAACGGTTCACTTGTCGCTGTATATTGTATAGATTGAAACAAAGGCGTTCATCTAAATTGGAATGACACATTGCTACACCACCTTTAATTTTTACAAATATCATTATAAGATAAAAGTATATGCGTTTTCAATACATATTTCAATGTGTAAAAATATATACAGATTCAAGTGGTTGGATTTAATAGTAAATTTGCCATCATCTATGGTAAAATACTTTTAATAATTAACTTTTGGTGGAGGTGACTGCAATTGGGAAGGCGATTTTGAAAACTGAATTATTACTTACGCTGTTAAGTGGTGATCATATAAATATAACTCATTCAATATTGCACAATCGTGGTCAAAAATTACCGGAGGTGAATCCCTGTCAGGGAACATTTTGGATATATCAACCTTAATAAATTTAATTTTATTTATAATATTAATATTACTGACGATGCTCTTCGTAGGATCGGAATTCTCGTTAGTAAAAGCAAGGCAATCGCGCCTGGACAATCTTATAAATGAAGGCAACAAAAAAGCGGTTTTAGTAAAATCGATGACACAGAAACTGGATTATTACTTATCGGCCTGTCAGCTGGGTATTACAGTGACGGCTTTAGGCCTTGGGTGGATCGGTGAATCGACGTTCGAAGTGATTCTTCATCCGCTTTTCACATTTATAGGTGTGCCTGAAGATTTAACGACACCGCTTGTTGTGGCGTTTGCGTTTGCGATAGTCACTTTCATCCACGTTGTAGTGGGTGAGCTGGCGCCGAAGACGGCCGCAATCCAATATGCCGAACAGATGGCAATGACTTTTTCAAGACCGATGTATTTCTTTGGAATGATCATGAAGCCGTTGATCTGGTCGATGAACGGTACTTCAAGATTTTTATTGAGACTCGTCGGCTTTAAAGATATGCCGACAGAACAGGCACACTCGGAAGAAGAGCTGAAAGTCATTATGAC
>DEQG01000126.1:10504-11634 GCA_002360325.1 Salinicoccus sp. UBA3372
ACCCAGATGATTACATTAACCGAGCCCATAGAGATCGATGATGTACTTGAGGCAGTCCAGGAACATAATTTCACACGCTATCCCATCACAGATGACAGCGGCGATAAAGATCAGATCATCGGTTTTATCAACGTACGTGAATTTTTAACAAACCACGTGGCCAACAGCAACGTCGGACCAGATAATTATATACATGAAATTCCGTTGATCACTGAAGTATCACGCATCAGTGATGCATTGATAAAAATGCAGCGTGAGCGCGTGCATATCGCATTGATCATCGATGAATACGGCGGAACCGCTGGTATGATCACCATGGAAGATATTCTGGAAGAAATCGTCGGTGAAATCAGAGACGAATTCGACGAAGATGAAGTGCCCGACATCGTAAAAGTGGAGGACAACATCTATCATATTAACGGCCGTGTATTGATTGACGACATTACTGAGGACTTCGGCATAGAATTCAAGGACAGCGACGACATTGATACTATCGGCGGCTGGATGCAGAGCATCAATGCCGATATCGAAGTCGACGATTATATAAATACCGAAAAAGACAAATGGATTGTTCTGGATACGGATAACCATACGATCAAACAGGTGGCCCTCATGAGAGGCTACAACATCATCCGTGATGATGAAGCAGAAACAGACAAAGACAATTAAAATTTAAATGACAGAGGCCGCCGGATATTCGATGATACCGGCGGCCTTTATTATTACAAACCGGTTATTTCACATGAAATAAGCAACCCGGAGACATATTTTCATTCAATTTAATGATAAAATAAAAGTAATAATATAAACCTATGGGGTGAGGAGTATGGGGATCTTTGAATTTCTGATTGCCACGGTGCCTGTCGCATTGTTTTTCTCGGTACCGTTATATGCGATAAAACGGCGTTCGGACCAGAAGGAGGATCGGCTGAAAATCGATCACATCCGTGAGCAGAAGGAGCTGGAGCAGGTCCGTCAGGAAAACTATCTGCTTGAGAACAAACAGATGCGCATTGAATTGGATAAGATCAAGGAAGAAAGGGCATTAAAGGAACGCAACGGACAAAAGAAAGACAGATGGCTGATAGAGGAAAGTAAAGAACGTGAATTGTAGGTGTTGAAGAAATGGG
>DEQG01000126.1:11664-22193 GCA_002360325.1 Salinicoccus sp. UBA3372
TGGTCGGTCTGGGCGGTCTCGGCATTATAAGTATTGCAGGTATAGCATTTTATGCGATAACGAGGGATTACAACCAGGAAAAAGAGAAGTTGCAGTTGAAGAAGATGCAGGAAGAACGAAAACTTGAACAAATCAAACAGGAAAACTATTTATTGGAAAATGAAGATATGCGTCTTGAACTGAATAAAATCAAGGAAGAACGGCTGCTCACACAGAAGGAAAATGATGAAAATAGGCGCTGGCTGATCCGGGAAACAAAATATGACAAAGAAAAGCCTGAGAATTGAATATTCCCAGGCTTTACACTGTGTAGTTCCATTAAGCTTTGTTTCCGCTGATTGCTTTCATTATAAATGATACGATCAGTATGAGAATAATTGCACCAATCAGGCCGCCGATCAGACTCACACCGCCAATTTCAGGTCCTATGCCGAGACCGAGTGCATTACCTATTGAAGCACCGACGAGGCCGGCAACGATATTACCGATGATACCGAACGGCACATCTTTACCTAAAATTCCACCGGCAATCCAACCGATCAGACCGCCGACAATAAGTGTTATAATCCAACCCATAATAATATCCTCCTTAACAAATGAAAATAGTATAGAAAACACCTGAAGCAATAATCTTTTCTCGTTCTTAAATTTAAATACCCTTTTTCATAATTGTTTAATCATTTTATTACATGTTCTATAAAATGAAACATCCTCGGCTCATCAATAATTTACCCTTTACGGATTTTTTTAATCATGAACCTGAATGAATATAAAAGAACAAATATTAACATTAAATGATATATGCTAAAATATAGGAAAACAAAAGGAATACGGAATGATCATGAAAATATTAATGATAGATAATTACGATTCATTTACATACAATCTTGTCCACTATATGGAAAGCAATCCATATGAAGTGGAAATTATAATAAAAACACCGGATGAACTGCATGAGCTGTCGATTGATGAAGAAAATATCATCGGCATGGTCATCTCTCCGGGCCCTTCACATCCGAAAGACCGGCAGGATGTGATTCATTTTGTTGAAAAGAATTGGGGCACGGTGCCGGTATTCGGAATCTGTCTCGGTCACCAGATGCTGTGGCATATGTCCGGCGGTGACGTCACCCGGGGCGAAAGACCTGTTCATGGCCATACATATGATATCAGGCATTCGGAGATCGGTATATTTGAAGGTGTCGGACAGCCTTTGACGGTGACAAGGTATCATTCTCTTGTGTGTGCGGGGGAAAGTGCGGAATTTAATGTGACTGCACAATCTGACGATGGTGTGAATATGGCCATCCAGCATAAAAGTCTGCCGATCTACGGTGTCCAGTATCATCCTGAGGCGATTTTATCCTCTGACGGCAAAAAACAGTTATTCAATTTTATTAAAATAGCATTGGAGGCATAGAAGTGCAGGTACATGCCAAATTTAAAAAACATTCACAGGTGGAGGATTTATATTTTACGGATCCCCTCCTTGTCATGACAGAAAAGACGCACAGCCTTCATGAAGCTTTGACGGCCGCGGAAAAATATATGAAAGACGGTTATTATGCAATAAGTGTCATAACATACGAGTCGTTCGACCGGGAAAATGAGCAGTTCATCATCGGCATCTTTTCCGGCACCGTGGACTACAGAAGGTTCATATCAGAGAGGGAAACTTCGACATATGAAATGACTGAACCCGAGTTTACGGAAACGCGCGATCAGATCATTAAAAATATCGAACAGGTCAGGGAGTATATACGTGACGGTCATACTTACCAGGTCAACTATACGACGAGACTGACAGGCAGATTTTCCGGAGACGGCCATACTTTGTTTGAAACGCTGATGTCTTCGAACAACGGGGACTATGCGATGTATATAGAATATGGTGATGAGCAGCTCGTCAGCTGCTCGCCTGAACTGTTTTTCGAAGTGGATCAGGAGAGGACGATCCGCACCCGTCCCATGAAAGGGACAGCACCCCGCGGGCTGAATGAAAAAGAAGATGAGGACAACTGCCGTTTTCTGAAAGAGTCCAAAAAGGACCAGGCTGAAAATGTGATGATAGTGGATCTGCTCAGAAATGACATCTCCAAAGTGGCTGCGAAAAACAGTGTGAATGTTCCAAAACTGTTCACTATAGAAAAATATGCCACGGTCTTTCAAATGACATCGACAGTGGAAGCGGCGCTGGCACAGGATGTAAACATCACTGATATAATGGACGGGCTTTTCCCATGCGGTTCCATAACCGGGGCGCCGAAGCTTTCGACGATGAACATCATCAACGCCCTGGAATCGACACCGAGAGAGTATTACTGCGGCACACTCGGAATCATGTATCCAGGCGGGGAATGTGTCTTTAACGTTCCGATCAGAACGCTGTATATAAAAGGCGGGGAATATGTATATGGTGCCGGCGGAGGCATTACATACGATTCGATTCCCGCTTCAGAATATGATGAAATCGTTGATAAGACCGCGTTCTTGAAAAAGGCGCAGTTTGAACTGATAGAATCGATGCGTCTTGAAGACGGCCGTGTCGTGCGCCTTGGCTATCATGAGAAGCGGCTGGCAGCATCGGCTGAGGGTTTTGGTTTTAAAGAGGCTGATCTGCAAGATGCGGTCCAAAACTATATAGAGACAAAAGCGGAACCGACAGGCTTATACAAACTGAGGGCGACATTGAACCGGTCCGGCAGACTGGACTTGTCCCATGCACCGATTGACGATGCAGAAGAGGCGTCGGCAATTCTGAATGACGAGCCGATCAGCGCCCCGCCTGAATTTATTGAGAATAAAACAACGGTAAGGTATCATTACAAAATACCAAACAATGATTTCAACATCGTTTTATATTATAATGGGCAACAACAGCTGACCGAATTCAACATCGGCAACGTCGTAATTTCAGAGAATGGTGAGTTATATACGCCATCGGAGCAGACGGGAATTTTAAAAGGTGTGATGAGACAATCTTTGCTGGATGACAAAACGATCCGGGAAAAAGATTATTCTCTCGATGATTTTATCGGGAAATATAAAGAGGGCCGGATTTCTGTCTATTTGATCAATAGTGTCCGTGGCTGGCTTAAGATCAGACTTACAATATAGAGGTGAAAGAATGATAACTTTTTTACTGATAATACTGCTCGTCGGTATCGTCTTATTTACACATTTTGTAGTGACATATTTAATAGACAATGACTTGAAGATAATTGGTGTATTGATTGGTTTTGTCGGTCTGGTCGTGGCCATTATCATCACGTATTTTATCATTACGAATATTACTGAGTTTCTGACGGCTGAATTAGACTTTTTCTATAATAACTAGTATTTAGGAGGACAAGGATGTTTTTTGCAAATGGTGATTATGCGGTTACATATCAACAGAACGAAGTCATTGATCCGGTAGTGCTTAAACGGCTGACTAATGCATTCAACACTGAAACACACCAATATCTGACAGAGATCATTACAACCGAGAATACTCTGACTTTCATGTATGCACCGATCAGAGTGATGGAAAGTCACGATACCATAGAGCCCTGCGGGCTGGTAGTCGGGGAAGCGGAGAGATTTTTAGCTGAAAAGGGGTTTTTAAAGTGAGTTTGATCATTCAGGACAGCGGTCTTTTTTCAATCGTCCAGTCGCTGGATAAGCAGTCCGCACCGGACGGCCAGGAATTCAACGGTGCCTGTGACAGGCTGGCCCATCATCTTGCCAACCAGCTCGTCGGCAATAAAAAAGATGAGCTGACAATAGAAATGACCGTCAAACCGGCAATCATTAAATTCACCGAGCCGACGATCATCGCTTTTTCGGGGGCGGAATTTACCGGCCGGTGCAACAACCAGGAAGTCCTTCCGAACAGAATATACCTTTTCGACCGGGGAGATGTCTTAAAGTTCGTGGACACACCGAGGGGCAACAGAATATATCTTGCCGTTGCGGGCGGCATTGAAGTCGAAAGTACCAACATATTAAAGTCCGGTGACGAAGTGGTCATGTGCCGTGACTATACATTCCAGCATGATGAACTTTTCAATATGCTGCGTAATAGAAACATGGTGAGCTGGGGAGTGGATACATACTCTCTTGTTGAAATATATATATCCGATCTGTTTCATGTTGTCAGAAGGCCGGATATCAGCGATGAAGTATACGACCGGCTGGAAAGTGCGGAATTTACCGTCTCAAAAGAAAAGAACAGAGTGTCCCTCCATCTGGAAGGAAAACATCTGGACACGGAACAGTCGAATATCACCCATCCGGGTATTAAAGGCGGTGTGTACATCGCTGCAGGAGAACCGGTGCTGGCACTCAATGATTTTGATCAGCCGACGACGGCAGAGCATATAGGAACCATCCCTTCATATCATATGCACAAACTGTCCCAGAAGCGCCGCGGTTCAAAAGTTAAATTTAAAGTGATCGACTGTGACGATGCACATGCGAATCTGTATGCACAGAATTTATGGGTGAAAAGCCTGTTCAAAGCAATCGATTACCGCCTATCCAAAGAGCTCGTCAAAGAAAAAATGTAAAGTGAAACATCTGGAGTATTTCCAGATGTTTTTTTGTAGAAAATATCATTAATCCAACAAATCAACCTGAAAATCAGGTATAATATATATCATTAATTATTGAGACTTCAGTTTTAAACGGTGGGATAAAGTATGATAGAGACGACATTGCAAAAGTATTTTGGCTTTAAAACATTCAGACCTAAACAACGTAATATCATCAACTCTGTTAAGAGCGGACAAAATACCCTCGGTGTTTTACCCACCGGTTCAGGTAAATCACTTTGTTTTCAAGTACCCGGATTGGAACTTGAAGGCATCACCCTGGTAATATCTCCATTGATTTCCCTGATGAAAGATCAGGTGGAAGATCTGAATAGAATCGGCATCCCTGCAGAGTATTTGAATTCCACTTTGAAGAAAAGCGAAATAGTAAGCATTATGCAGGACGGGCTGAAAGGACGTTATAAATTTTTATATGTCGCGCCCGAACGATTTAACAATGAAGAATTCCGCCGGTTTGTCAGTAAATTGAATATACCGCTGGTCGCATTTGATGAGGCGCATTGTATTTCCAAATGGGGCCATGATTTCAGACCGAGCTACCAGAAAGTCATACCGGTCATCCAGTCCCTGATACCTGAAGCGACTTTCGTGGCTCTGACAGCCACGGCGACAGAAGAAGTTCAGGAAAATATACAGGAATTGCTGGATATCAGTGATGAGCATGTAGTGCTGCAGAGCATAAAGAGGGACAACCTGCATCTGACTGTCAATAAGACATATCAGCGGGAGCAGTTCATCCTCTCGTACATAGAAGAGCGTAAGCATATGTCGGGAATCGTGTATGCAGCAACAAGGGCAGAAGTCGAAAAGATATCATCATACCTGAAAGATAAGAATATAGATAATGTAATTTACCATGGCGGTCTCGGCAAAAAGGAACGTGATGACAACCAGCATGCATTCGTCTCGAATCTTGTGAATATTGTCGTTGCGACAAATGCTTTCGGAATGGGAATCAACAAGCTTGATATCCGTTTTATCATCCATAACAATCTGCCGGGCGATGTTGAAAGCTATTATCAGGAAATCGGACGTGCGGGACGTGACGGCCTCGTCAGTGAATGTATACTGCTGTCGAGTGAGAGGGATGTCAATCTGCACCAGTTCTTTATTGACCGCTCGAACGGTACCGATCAGCACAAGGACCATATGCGCAGCAAACTGGACAAGATGATCCAGTATAACAGGACTTCGAAGTGCCTGATGAGCTTCATGGTCAAATATTTCGATGCAGACGAGTACGTCAAGTCATGTGGACACTGTGTGAACTGTCTGAGTGATGACCGCACTTATAATATGAAAAATGAAGCGAAGACGGTCCTGAATCTCATCCAGGATACAGAAATGCCGCTGACCAAAGAGCATATCATCCAGGTTCTGAGAGGCGAGAGAAGTGAAAATGTGATTTTCAGCGGGCTTGACCAGTCCGCATATTTCGGACTCATGGGGAACTACCTGACAGGAGAATTACACCACATTCTGGATGAACTCATTTTAAATGGTCATGTGCATTATAAGGATGACCGCCTGCATCTGGTGGATCTCAGCTTCTATATATTAAAAGAGAACAAAGATATATATACAGTGCCATTCAGAAAACAGTTCAAGGAGAAAGTGAATATATCCACTGCATCTTCGCCAAATGAGATGCTGTTCCAGAAACTCATGGACAAAAGGGCATCACTTGCTGAAAAGTACGGAGTGGATGAAGAGAGCATATTCAGTGATTCTACACTGAAAGAGTTTGCGAGGAAGCTGCCGACATCAAAGCAGGACATGGTACACCTTGCAGGTGTGGGGAACTACAAGCTGAAACATTACTGCCCGCACTTCCTGAAAGTGATCAGGCAGCACAAGGAACGTCTTGCAGCCCACAATAAAAACACAAAACATAAGTCACCGCAGAAAAATTAAAAATAACGATCAAATTCAGTTTTGAATTGATCGTTATTTTAATGATTGAATCAGAATTCCTCTTTTGGTGCACGGTTTTTCATGAACATATAGTAGCTGGCACCGAAAATGACGAAGTATCCGATGACAGACAGCATATCCGGCACTTCATTCAGTATGAAGATACTCAGCAGTGCAGTGAACAGGATTGTCGAATAGAAAAATATCGATATTTCCCTGGCCGGTGCAAAGCTGTATGCGATCGTCAGTCCGAATTGGCCGAAGGCTGCAAAAATACCTGCAAGAATCAGCATGATCCACTGTTCGAAAGTCATCGATTCATATTGAAAGATGAAAAACGGCAGCAGCGCCACTGTTGAAAAACCTGAAAAATAAAATACGACTGTATAAAACTTTTCGCGGCTGCCGAGTACGCGCAGCACCGTATAGGCACCGGCGGCAAGAACCGCGCCGAGTATTCCGAGCAGGGCGTACACAGTATCGCTCGACATGGATGGTTTGATAATGAAGACGGCACCGGCCAGAGCGACGATGATTGAAATCATCTGATATCTTCTTATGTATTCCTTTAAAAATATCGCACATAAAAGAATGGTGAAGAAAGGACTCAGTTTGTTCAGAATCTCCGCATCACTTAAAACCATGCGGTCGATGACAAAAAAGTTAAGCAGGACACCAAGCAGCCCGAGACTCGACCTGAGCAGCAGCAGCCCCTGATTCTCCTTATGGCCGAAAAGTTTTTCCCTATGATAGATGACCAGCCCGAGGGCGATGGCCATCGAGATGAAATTTCTAAAGAAAGTTTTTTGGACAGTCGGCAGGTCACCGCTGTATTTCACAAAGAAGGACATGAGGCTGAAACCGAGTGAGGAAATCAGCAGGGCGATAATGCCTTTTGTAGTATTACTCATAAAACATCATAGCTCCTTGATTTATGATTGCATTAAATTTCATTAAAAATAATGTAAATAAAAATGCAAAAAAAATTATTAAATATTTACTGAATCAGTATATCATAGATATCCCAACGATTAGATGAATTGTTTGACAGAAATAAGCGCTGAAACTTCATGAAATTCCAGTGTTTTACCATTGATAAATTATTTTTATTATGGCAATATAGAACTTAAGAAACAATATATAGTGTTTGTAAAATTTATGTGACACCATATATTGTGTTGAAGTTGAATAATAGGATGTCCGTAGAGAACGGACAGACACATGAAATTAACTCGAACGTATGTTCGATTTCTTTGTTTTATGGTATTATTTAAGGAGGGAGATGGATGGTATGCTGATTGCATTCTACTCCATGACCGGCAATGTCAGGCGATTTGTAAACGGAGCTGATATTGGAGATCAATTTGAATTATACGAGATTAAAGCGGACAACCAAAACGAAAAGGTTACAGAACCTTATATACTTGTCACGAGCACTTATGGATTCGGCGGCGTACCGGCTCCGGTGGAACGGTTCCTGGATGTCAATCACAAGGGGATGCAGGCTGTGGCTTCCAGCGGGAACCGTAACTGGGGAAACAACTTTGCGAAAGCGGGAGAACATATCCAGCTGAAATACAATGTACCGCTGTTGATGAAGTTTGAACTGCACGGCACCGAAGGCGAAAGAGAATTATTTAAAGAGAAGGCAGGGAGCATTAATGAAAGTATTGGACGAGAAGAAGTACAATCATATTGAACTCAATAACGAAGTGACGAAGCGGGATGAAACAGGTTTCTATCAGCTCCATAAAGATCTGGAAGCACTGGAAGTATTTATGGAAGAAGTGAAGGACAAGACGATTCATTTCGATACAGAGCTTGAACGTCTGCAATACCTCGTGGATAACGACTTCTACTATGACTTGTTCGAAGAATATACAGAAGAGCAGGTTACTGAAATTGTAGACTATGCGGATTCACTTCCATTTAAATTCAAAAGTTACATGGCAGCAAGCAAATTCTTCAAAGATTATACTTTGAAGACAAACGATAAGAAACAGTATCTGGAAGATTACAAACAGCACGTCGTGATTGTGAGCCTGTATTTGTCGAAAGGTGACGTTGACCAGGCGAAACGTCTGATCAATTCTATGATTGAACAGCGCTATCAGCCTGCGACACCGACATTCTTAAATGCCGGACGCGCACGACGCGGCGAGATGGTGTCATGCTTCCTGCTTGAAGTGGATGACAGCCTGAACTCTATCAACTATATCGACTCGACTGCGAAACAGCTGAGCAAGATCGGCGGCGGTGTGGCAATCAATCTGTCCAAACTGCGTGCGCGCGGTGAAGCGATCAAAGGCATTGAAGGTGTGGCAAAAGGGGTACTGCCTGTAGCAAAAGCTCTGGAGGGCGGATTCGGCTATGCCGACCAGCTCGGCCAGCGTCCGGGTGCAGGTGCGGTTTATCTGAACATTTTCCACTACGATCTGCCTGAATTCCTGGACACTAAAAAAGTGAACGCAGATGAAGACCTGCGTCTGTCCACGATTTCAACGGGTCTTGTGATTCCGTCCAAGTTCTTTGATCTTGCAGCGGCAAACGAACCATTCTACCTGTTTGCGCCGCACACGGTGGAAAGAGAGTACGGTGAGACTCTGGATGATATGAACATTGACGAAATGTATGACCGGCTCGTTGCAAACGATAATGTCAAAAAGCGTAAGTTTGATGCACGGGATATGCTGAACACCATTGCACAGACACAGCTGCAGTCAGGATACCCTTATATCATGTTCAAAGATAATGCGAACAAAGTGCATCCGCTGAAGGATGTCGGCGATATTAAGATCAGTAACTTATGTACTGAAATTTTTCAGCTGCAGGAGACTTCGACAATCAATGACTATGGTATCGAAGATGAAATCAGAAGAGATATTTCATGTAACCTCGGATCACTGAACATCGCAAACGTCATGGATTCGAAGAAAGTACGTGAATCTGTTCATGATGGCATAGAGGCACTGACAGTCGTAAGTGACGATACTGCAATCGCAAATGCACCGGGCGTCAAAAAGGCAAACGACGAGTTTCATTCAGTAGGACTGGGCGCGATGAACCTTCACGGCTATTTAACGAAAAATAAAATTGCTTATGAATCAGAAGAAGCAAAAGATTTCGCGAACGTCTTCTTCATGCTGCTCAACTACTATTCACTGGAAAAATCGATGATGATTTCAGTGGAACGCGGCCAGACGTTCAAAGATTTCGAGCGTTCCGATTATGCGACGGGCGAGTATTTCGACAAATACGTCAACAACTCATACGAGCCTGTTACAGATAAAGTGAAGCCTTTATTCGAAGGCATTTATATTCCGACGAAGGAAGACTGGGCGGAACTGCGTGACCAGGTGAAGGAAAATGGCCTTTACCATGCTTACCGCCTGGCGATTGCGCCGACTCAGAGCATTTCCTACGTTCAAAACGCAACAAGCTCGGTAATGCCGATTGTAGACACGATTGAGCGCAGGACTTACGGCAACTCGGAAACGTTCTATCCAATGCCGTTCCTGTCAAAAGAGAATATGTGGTTCTACAAGAGCGCGTTCAACGTCGACCAGATGAAATTGATTGATCTGATTGCAACCATCCAGGAGCATATCGACCAGGGAATCAGTACAATCCTTTACGTGAACTCGGAAATTTCAACGCGTGAATTATCAAGACTATATATTTATGCGCACCACAAAGGTCTTAAATCACTGTATTACACAAGAAATAAATTGCTCAGCGTTGAAGAATGTACAAGTTGTTCAGTTTAAAAGATAAAGGAGTCTTATAAATGATAGCAGTTAACTGGAATAAGGAAGATGACATGACCAATGTATTCTGGCGCCAGAACATCTCCCAGATGTGGGTGGAGACGGAATTCAAAGTATCGAAAGATTTAAGTTCATGGTCAGGCATGTCAGATAACGAGAAAGACACTTTTAAAAAGGTATTGGCAGGACTTACCGGACTGGACACACACCAGGCGGATGACGGTATGCCGCTCATCATGCTGCATACGGATGA
>DEQG01000126.1:22313-23046 GCA_002360325.1 Salinicoccus sp. UBA3372
GATGAACTGCTGGATGTGTGGGTGTTGAACAACGAACATCTGAAATATAAGGCTGATAAGATTGTCAGCCGTTATCATAAGCTGTTCGACAAGAATGCATCTTTATATGATCAGTACATGGCACGTGTTGCTTCCGTATTTCTGGAATCCTTCCTGTTCTACTCGGGTTTCTACTACCCGCTGTATCTGGCGGGCCAGGGCCGTATGACGACAAGCGGGGAAATCATCCGTAAAATATTGCTGGATGAATCCATCCATGGCGTATTTACCGGACTTGATGCCCAGACGATCAGACCGCAGCTCACACAGGAAGATCAAGAGCGTGCGGATAAAGAAATGTATGAACTTCTTAAAGATCTTTACGCGAACGAGGAGGCGTACACAAGAGAACTTTATGACAAAATCGGCCTGACTGAAGATGTGATGAACTATGTCACTTATAATGCGAATAAAGCACTCGCAAACCTCGGATTTGAACCTTACTATGAAGAAAAAGGATTTAACCCGATCATCGAAAATGCTCTTGATACGTCAACGAAGAACCATGATTTCTTCAGTGTCAAAGGTGACGGCTATGTACTTGCACTGAACGTTGAACCATTACAGGATGAAGACTTTGTATTTGAAAATTAACAGCTATTTTAAAGGCCGGGCAACCGGCCTTTTTTATTGTTCAATAAAAAAGGCTTCGTATAGATCTGGATTCGGGCCAGAGTTATTCGTTTTCGGAGTC
>DEQG01000053.1 GCA_002360325.1 Salinicoccus sp. UBA3372
CAGACTGTTATTATTCAGATCTTTTTCTATTTGTTGTATAAGAGCTTCCATGAAAAATATCACCTTATAAATTAATAGACCTAACATCAACCGTTAGGCCTAATTCATTAATTATTTTACTGCATCTTTAAGTGCTTTACCTGCTTTGAAAGCCGGTACTTTTGAAGCTGCAATCTCAATTTCTTCACCAGATTGTGGATTGCGGCCTTTACGTGCAGCACGTTCGCGGACTTCAAAGTTACCGAAGCCGATCAGCTGCACTTTTTCACCTTTTTTTAAGGAATCTTGAATTGACTCAAATACTGCATCAACAGCAGCACCTGATTCTTTTTTAGTAAGATCAGCTTTATCGCTGACAGCATTGATTAAATCAGTCTTGTTCATACTATTCCACCTCCCATAATGAGTATAATGATAAGATTTATCATTATGTTTTGACTTTAACACAGTCGATTAAGCACTGCAATGAATTTTATGGTTTTTTGGCAGAAAAATGGCTTTACTATGCACTTTTATGCACATTAGTCATAAAAATCAGGTCATTATTTTCATCAACTGTAATTTCAGGTGAATATATCGGTACGACCGGTGTATATTCATATAATACTTCGCGTACATCATCACCGGTTTCAAACTGCAGATCGTTCTCCTCGATGATTCTGCCGATCTCTTCTCTGTAATCAACGACGAAATTTTCTCCGCCGCTGTAGTAGACATTCAGTGCGCCGCCTGAATAAGGGCTCGTCACTGTCGGATTCTCATTTAAATTATAGAAATCCAGATCCAGCTTGTAAACATTAGGACCGATAGTCTCTTCAAATTCGACATGGTCTCCCATGCCGTTCACTCTGAGCTGCAGGGAGCGTATTTCTTCTGTGATTCTTAAATCGGCCAATTTGACGGTCGGATTTTCTTCGGCATCCAAAATTACAAATTGATAGTAGCCGCCCGCCTCATATGATATAGGCGGTCTTTCATCCAGATAATCCGGTACAAGTCTGTCGAAATCCACCTGATATTCGAAGTATTCGCGTGTATCTGAAACAGTTTTAATCGGCAGCAGGCCCTCTGTATCTTCCTGGTACTGCTCTACAGCATGCTGAACCATTTCAATCTGCGATTCACTCGGCATCTGGTTCGGCTGCTCAGACTCAGGATAAAGGCAGGCACTTAAAAACAAAACTGATAAAAGAACAGTTATAAATCTAAAATTATATTTGAATTTCATCTAGCTGCCCCCCAGAACAGGTATCATAAGAATAAAAGCCAGCAGCAGCAGTCCCCATGCAAATATGGAGACAATCAGGCTGATTACTTTTATTTTAATGACGTAGCGCGCCACATAGATCAATACAGCTGCTACCGCCATCGATCCCATTGATATGAAAGACAACCACATAAGATCCATTGCTGATATTCCAAACATAGTTTACTGATTACTCCAATCTCTGTATTGCTCGTTAAGAAGTTCTTTCAAACCGATCGACTCGGAAGTCTTTTGTCTCATCATCAGTTTATAAAATGCTTCGTCTTCGCTGATATCATCAAAAAGATATTGATGCAGCACTTTGGTTATAGGCATTTCAACTCCGTGGCTCTCACTTAATTCATAGGCTGCCCGTGTGGTATTGACGCCTTCCACCACCATGCCCATCTTGGCTTCAGCTTCCTTTAAGCTCAATCCTTCTGCAAGCATGATTCCGCATCTGAAGTTGCGTGAATGGTGGCTGGTGGCAGTAACTATCAGGTCGCCGATACCTGTCAGGCCGAGGAAAGTGAGTGGATCGGCGCCCATCTTTGTGCCGAGCCTCGCAATTTCCTGCAGACCTCTTGTGATTATCGCGGCTTTTGCGTTATCTCCAAACTTCAAGCCGTGTAATGTGCCGACCGCTAGTGCGATGATATTTTTCAGGGCGCCGCCTATTTCTACCCCGACCAGATCTTCATTTACATATACTCTGAAATATTTGCTCATGAATACATCCTGTATCGTCGTCACACCCTTATTATGAAGAGAGGCGGTGCTGACGGTCGTCGGTGATTTCAAGGCGACCTCTTCGGCATGGCTCGGCCCGCTGAGAACACATATATCTTCGACCGTTTCAGGTGTTGTCTCCTGTTCTATCACTTCTGAAACCCTTAAATAGCTGTCGAGCTCCAGACCTTTGGCAACATGGACGATAAGCACTGTTTTATTTATCTCAAGTAAAATGCGATGTATGTCTTTCGTGATTCCTCTGACTGCTTTGACAGGCACTGCTATGACAAGCAGTTCAGCATGGTCGACGGCTGCTGTCAAATCACTGGTCGCCCGTAATGCAGCGGGTAAATCCACATCTTTCAAATAATGACCATTCGTATGACTTTCATTGATTTCATTAACAACAGCTTCATTTCTGCCGTACATTTGTACATCATGATTATTATCTGTCAAGACCATTGCCAAGCTTGTACCAAAGCTTCCAGTACCTAAAACCGAAATGTTCACAAGTACACGCTCCTTTAATTTCTTTTTCGGCTGATAATATGAATCGGTGTCCCATGGAAATCAAATGCGCGGCGCAGCTGATTTTCCAAATACCTTTTATAGCTGAAGTGCATCAGCTCGGTATCATTGACGAACATGACGAATGTCGGCGGCCCTACACTGACCTGCGTACCGTAAAAGATATTCAGACGATGTCCGCCTTTATCGGTCGGCGTCGGGTTCATGCTTACGCTGTCGACGATCACTTCATTGAGTGTGCTTGATTGAACACGTTTTTTATGAGAGTCGTTCACCAGCTTGATCAGCGGGAACAAAGTAGTCAGACGTGATTTGGTTTTTGCCGATAGAAAAGTGATTGGTGCGTAGTCCAGAAACTGGAACTGCTGACGGATTTCATCTTCGAATTTTTTCATCGTCTTATCATCTTTTTCCACTGCGTCCCACTTATTGACCACAATGACGATTGCACGCCCTGCTTCATGAGCAAGACCCGCAATCCGCTTATCCTGTTCAATGATGCCCTCTTCCCCATTAATTACGACGAGAACGACATCAGAGCGTTCAATCGCACGTGTAGCCCTTAAGACTGCGTATTTCTCTGTGGATTCATATACTTTACCGCGTTTTCTCATACCCGCAGTATCAATCAGAGTATATTCTTCATCTTCAAATGTATATTCGGTATCTACCGCATCCCTTGTGGTCCCTGCTATATCTGAAACGATGACTCTGTCTTCATCCAGTATCGCATTGATCAGACTTGATTTTCCAACGTTGGGTCTGCCGATAAGTGAAACTTTTACCGAATCATCCTCCTGCAGGTCGACCTCGATGTTTTTAAAATGTTCCACTGCTGCATCCAGTGAATCACCAAGACCGAGACCGTGAGAGCCGGACACCGGGAAGGGATCACCCAGCCCCAGCCGGTAAAAGTCATATATTTCATTTCTCATTTCAAAATTATCTATTTTATTTACTAATAATATGGTCGGCTTTTCTGATTTCTGCAATATGCGTGCTACATGCATATCTTCATCCGTCACACCTTCTTTACCGTTTGTGATCATCAGTATGACGTCAGCTTCCAATATGGCAATTTCAGCCTGCATTTTAATCTGCTCTTGAAAAGGTTCATCCTTTATTTCGATACCGCCGGTATCGATTACATTGAATTCATGATTCAACCATTCACCATCTGCGTATAGTCGGTCACGAGTCACTCCAGGCGTGTCCTCCACAATCGCTTTTCTTTCTCCTATGATTCTGTTAAATAAAGTTGACTTTCCAACGTTTGGACGGCCAACAACAGCAATTGTCGGTTTATACATGGTTTCGCCTCCTTACTTTAAATTATTTTACCATAAAAATAAAATAAAGGGCGATTTTCATCGCCCTTTATCATCAAATGTTTTATCGGTTTATAAATCTAAATTCTTAAATTTATCACCAAACACATCACCTAATGTTGGTTGATCTTCATCAGTTTCGTCTCTGTAGACTTTTGATGATTGTTCAGATTGGCCGGCAGGTTCCGTCGTCTCTTTGATGGACAGTGAAACTTTGCCGCTGTCCTCGCTCAAGGATAGGATTTTAACCTGAATTTCCTGACCTTCTTCCAGTACATCAGAAGGATGTGCGACATGGTCGTGGCTGATTTCGGACACGTGTACGAGACCTTCCACTCCAGGTGCCACTTGAACAAATGCACCAAAATCGACAAGTCTTTTCACCGTACCTTCAAGAGTTTCGCCACTGTTATGCTCTTTTATGAATAATTCGAACGGGCTCTCCTGAGCCTGCTTGATCGACAGGCTGACACGTTCATTGTCGACATCGACATCAAGAATCTTGACATCAACCTTGTCTCCGATATTTACAGCAGCTTCGACATTTTCAACTCTTTCATAGCTCAGCTCTGAAATATGAGCCAGACCATCAATGGATCCTAAGTTGATGAAAGCACCAAAATTGGTCGTTCTGACAACTTCACCTTCCACGACTGAGCCTGTTTCGAGTTTCTGAAGCTGTGTCTTACGATCAGCTGCCTTTTCCACTTCGATGATTTTCTTGCGGTTTAAGATGACACGGTTTTTATCTTTATCAATGTCTTCCACTTTGACTTCAACAGTCTGATCCGCAAACTGTTCCAAATCTTCCACATATTCATCTGACAAAAGTGATGCAGGGATGAATCCTCTTACACCGACATCCACTACAAGACCTGCCTGGACAACTTCCATGACTGTACCGGAAATTGTTTCATCATTCTCTTGGGATGCGATCAGATCGTCGTAACTTTTATCCTCTTCCAGCTTTCTGATCGAAAGGATCAGGTTGTGACGCTCACTTTCATCTTCCACTTTGATAACAACAGCCTCGATTGTATCGTCTTCTGCGACGACTTCCTGAGGATGTTCAATTCTTTTGTTAGTCACTTGACTGATTGGAATAATACCTTCAAAGTCAGTACCGTCAATATGCGCTCTAACAAACTTCTCTTCTACTTTAAACACAGTACCGGTCACTTTGTCACCTTCGTTAAAACTGCTGCCAGATGATGCCTGTTCAGCCGTCTCTTCAGAATTTGACGTTTCTCCCTGTGAATCTTGTGAAGCTGGATTCTTTTCTTGGGGTGAATTTTCCTCGACCTGTGAATTTTCTTCTTCGTTGTTCTCTTCGTTCAAGATATTATCTGTCGTCATGTGCCTGCCTCCATTACATTACTATAGACTATATATCTAAGTTCTTATAAATATGCTGATTTGTCAAGTAATTGTCATGATAATAATAAATTATTAATTTCTTCTTTCAGTTTTACTGTTATATCCTTACGGTTTTTCCCTTCTTCAACCAATCCGTTTACATCAATCGGTCTGCCAAACACCAGTGTAATCCCTTTTTGACGGTTGTAGCTTCCTTTAATTGCCGCGGGTACGATTTTCGCCCCGCCTTTGACTGCCATGAAGCTTGCACCCTGCTGAAGATCCTGAAGTTTTCCATCTTTAGTCCGGCTGCCCTCAGGGAATATTAAAAGCATATTGTCATCTTTCAAAGCTTCGACGGATTTTTTCAATGCCTGTCTGTCACCTTTTCCGCGGTCCACAGGTATGGCATTGAGACGTCCGATCAGATTTCCGAGAAGTGGTATTTTAAAAAGTTCCGACTTTGCAAAGAAAGACATCTCCCGCTTTGTACTGATTGCCACCAATGGCGGATCAAACTCGGACATATGATTGCTGCATATCAGAACAGGACCCGAATCCGGTATTCTTTCCTCCCCGATTACAGTCACTTTAAACCGTGTATGATAAAACCTTTTGACAATTGCCCTAACGACTTTATATAGCATATTACTCCACTCCTATCTTCTGCTTTGCCAGATGTAAAATTTGTGCCTCGACATCTTCGATGGACAGGTCGGTGGTGTCCAGAAGTACTGCATCATGAGCCTGCAGCAGCGGTGAGATTTCACGGCTCATATCGAGTTCATCTCGTCTGATGATCTGTGATGTGAGTTCATCCAGATCGATATCGTTCCCTCTCGCCTCTTCTTCAAGCAGGCGGCGCTCCGCCCTCACTCTCGGGGATGCCTGCATGAATATTTTCAATTCAGCATCTGGAAGAACAGTCGTGCCGATATCTCTGCCGTCCATGACAACACCTTTTTCAAGACCTATTTTTTGCTGCATAGCGACAAGGTAGCTCCTGACTTCCTCAAAGCTTGAAACTTCACTTACGTTCGCTGTCACTGTCTGTGACCTGATTTCATCAGTTACATCCCTTTCGTTCAGGATTACCCGGTTTGAGTCTTCTCTTTTGAAAGAAATCTCAACACTACCGAGATTATTGATGATATCTTTCCCTTTTTCTATGTATAATAAGGTTACTGCTCTGTACATTGCACCTGTGTCAATGTAAATGTAGTTCAATTGTTCGGCTACACGCTTGGAGATTGTACTTTTTCCAGCTGCAGCCGGGCCGTCAATGGCAATATTAATTTTATTATTCATGAAATGGTTACCTGCCTTGATTCTTTATTCTTGTTTATTTTATCATAGATTCACACTTAAACTTAATAATAGATATGTGTTTATTAATTTTCAAACAAATTTGATTATGAGGTGCGTAAAAGTTGAAAAAAATTTTAGCAATACATACAGGCGGTACAATCAGTATGTCTGAAAACGACGGTGTAATCAGTGAGAATGAAATAAACCCTTTGAAGATTGAAGGTCACCTTGATGCTCATGTGAACATCACTGAAATTTATCCGATAAAAAAGCCGTCGCCGCATATAACGATAGATGATATGGATGAAATCAAAACGATTATCGAGGAGAGTAAAGGACAATATGAAGGTTATGTCATTACTCATGGTACGGACACACTCGAAGAAACCGCATTTTTTCTCGATCTTACTTTGAATATGGAACAGCCCGTCATCATTACCGGGGCCATGCGGTCATCCAATGAACTCGGCAGCGACGGCATGTATAATTATTTATCGGGACTGCGTGCTGCTCTGAGTGCGGATTCCAAAGACAGAGGTGTACTCGTCGTTTTCAATGATGAAATACATACTGCACGATTCGTCACTAAAACCCACACATCTAATGTTGCAACCTTTCAAAGTCCGAATCACGGCCCCATCGGCTTTTTGACGAAGGATAACGTATACTATCACCACTCAATCAAACATCAGGATAAATACTCCAGTGTCAACAGTGATATAAAAGTCGCCTTGATAAAAGCGCACGTCGGACTGGATGAAACTTTCTTCAATGCAATCATCGAGTCAGGTTATGACGGCCTGATCATTGAAGCGTTGGGCCAGGGCAACCTTCCGCCGAGTGCGATGGACGGACTTGATGCTGTCACAGCAGCGGATATTACAACAGTCATCGTTTCAAGATCTTTCAACGGCATTGTCGGAAGCTATTATGATTATCATGGCGGCGGGTATGAACTGAAAGAAAAAGGCATCATATTCTCAAATGGCCTGAACGGACCGAAAGCAAGACTTAAATTGATGCTTGCTCTTTCCAACCTGGAAAAAGAGGAAATCAGAAATGCCTTTGAATCATAAAAAAAAGTCCGGAAATTTCCGGACTTCTTTTTATTTGTGTGATTTCTTTTTTAAAATATCTTTAATGATCCGTCCACCATGAAAGCGGCCATTTTCGATGACGATCATGTTGGCATCATTGCCTGCAGCAATGACTCCCGCAATATATAAATCCTCAACATTCGTTTCCATCGTTGCAGAATCATGTACCGGTGACAGACCATTTTTATATTCTTCGAGTTCTATGCCGAGTGATTTCAAAAAGCGGTAATCGGGATGATAGCCGATCATTGCAAATACAAAATCGTTCTTGATCTCAACTGTCCCCTCGTCCGTACTGAAAATTACCGTGTCATCTTTGATGTCTATCATTTCCGCATTAAAGTAATGGGCGACTTTTCCATGTTTGATCAACGATTTCAACTGGGGCAGTATCCAGGGTTTGATGCTTTTGGAATAATCATCGCCACGGTAGACGATAGTCACATGGCTTCCAGCTTTTTCAAGTTCAATGGCAGCATCCACACTTGAATTTTTACCGCCTATGATGAGCACATGCTGATTGAAAAAGGGATGGGCTTCTTTAAAGTAATGGAACACTTTATCTTTTCCTGCGCCAGGTACATCCAATTTGTTGGGCTGGCCGTAATAGCCGGTCGCTATGATCAGGTATGTGCACATATACTGACCTTTTGAAGTTTCTACAGTAAAGCCTTCTTCCGTCTTCCTTGAGGATGTGACTCTTTCATAAGTATTAATGTTCAGGCTATAGTGTTTGACCACTTCCCTGTAATATACAAGCGCCTGGTTTCTCTTAGGTTTATGCGCCTCGGTGATAAAAGGAAATTTTCCGATCGCCAGTTTTTCTGACGAAGAAAAGAATGTCTGATGTGTAGGATAATTATAGATTGCGTTTACGATGTTGCCTTCTTCTATCACCAGGTATTCAATGTTATTCTGTTCCAGTTCAATTGCAGCTGCAAGACCGCAAGGTCCGGCGCCGACAACTATTGTTTCATAATATTTCATTTCATCGTTCCATTCATCAAGGTATTATCAGTTCCTGACCTTCATCAATATTATTTCCGCTGATGCCGTTGGCATCGCGTATTCTCTGTACATACTCCGAGCCACCGTCACCGTAATATCTTAATGCAATCTGATATAAGTTATCCTCACTCGTAACGACATGAGTTGCGCCTACAGATTCTTCTTCAGTGCTTTCATCAGCACTTTCAGATTCGTCCTGTGATGATTCTTCTGATGATTGTTCCTGTTCTGACTCATCTGACTGCTGTGTTTCTTCTTCAGTCTGATCTTCCGATTCACTGCTGTCGTCTTCGGAGCTGCCGCTTTCTTTATCTTCGATTGCATCATCTGCAACGTCTTCCAACATGGATACTTCCTCATCACTGTACTCGGTTTCTATACTGCCGGTCGCAAGGTCATCTTCGTTGTTTGCAGCTTCCTCTGAATCTTCACCTTCATCCGACTGATCATCTCCTGACTCTCCGTTATCTTCTTCTCTTGATTCAGCCATGCGCCTTTCCATTTCAAAGCGCTGTTCGTCCAGATCATCATTGACCTCTTCTTCATTCTGACTTTCTTCAGCATCGTTTTCTTCTGTAGCGAGCTCCATCCCGTCATTTGACGGCCAGAAATTGCTGATGATAAGAAATGCGAGAATTATTGTGATCGGTACAATGATGATTCCTCCGATGATCATCGGTATGAGTCCTTTTTTCCTGGAGTCTTCATCTTCCTGATGATCTTCAGCAGAAGTATTATTTTGATTTTGCGGTTTTTTTCTTAACTCATTTACTTTTTCTTTCGTCACTTTCAATTCGTTATTGAGCTGCTTATTATAAGTGGCGAATTTACCGGCGAAAAAGGCTTTGCCTTTATTCAGATTTTCTTTGTTTAAGTATTTTTTAAATTTATCGGAGAACTGATTGGATTGATTATTTGTGGTTTCTTTCTCTTTATATTTGGCACTGCGTTTCATTGTCGGTTCTTCTTTTTTTGCATTATCATATTTCTCTTTATTTTTAGTTTTCTTTTTGGATTGTGCCGTCTCTTCCTGAGAACGTTTATGTTCTATATCTTTATAAAAATCGTCTTTCATTGGACATTCTCCTCAAACTTGAATCTTACATGTATATTATATTATTATTTGTGTGAATTTTAAAGCATTATCGGTCCAAAGTATGTTTTGTGCCAAATAAAAGTTGTTTAATTGAAAAAGATGCATGTTCATCATAAAATTATATAGAAGTCTTTGTAATGAGGTGAAGGCATGGCTGAAAAAAAGTACACCATCGTTGATATGGATACATGCATTGCATGTGGAGCATGCGGGGCCTCTGCTCCTGATATATATGATTATGATGATGATGGCATCGCATATGTCATTTTAGATAATAATAAAGGGACCCGGGAGGTACCGGAGGAACTGCACGACGATTTGGACGACGCTTTTTACGGATGTCCGACAGATTCCATAAAAGTGGCGGAAGAACCGTTTGACGGTGACTCTTTAAAATTCGAATAGTTAAAAGAGGCGGTGTTCATCCGCCTCTTTTTATTTATAGTCTATTCAATTTAGGCAGCAGTTTTTTATAAATGATAAATGCAACCAATCCTACGATGATTCCCTTGATGATATTGAATGGAATAATTCCCGCAGAAACAATTATCCTCAGGTTCTCAATGATATCTGTCTGGTCGACAATCATACCGTACAACGGAAGAAGAACAAAATAGTTTAAAAGCGACAGCATAATAGTCAAAGTGATAGTACCGGCTATAAATCCGATGATCAGAGATTTTGTCGTCCTGCTTCTCTTATAAATGAAAAACACAGGCAGCAGCAATGAGAATGATGCAATCATATTTGCCAGCGGCCCGATTGGTTCACTCGCCGCAAGAAGACCATAGATCAATATTTTCAAAATGATGATCAGTGATCCGACCGTCCCGCCATACATCATGAATCCTATAAAAGCAGGGATATCAGATAAATCCACAGT
>DEQG01000120.1:0-899 GCA_002360325.1 Salinicoccus sp. UBA3372
GTCACGGAAAAAGCATATGAAAAAGGTGCGAAAGACGTCACGGTCAACTTAAAGGATGATGAGCTGACACAGCTTCATGCGAAAAATAAAAGTCTCGAAGAGTTAAGCCGCGTACCGCAGTGGATTATTGATGAGCGCATGTATTATTCGGATGAGAAGGCTGCGTTTTTAAGCATCACTTCGTCATCGCCTGAACTGTTGAAAGATGTGGACCCTGAAAAGCTCCAGGCGATGCAGATTTCTTCCGGTAAGGCATTCAAGGAATTTTCGGACCGCATCCAGTCCGACTACCACAGCTGGTGTATTGCAGGATTCCCTTCCGCCGATTGGGCGAAGCTCGTATTCCCGGACAAATCTGATGAAGAGGCCGTGGATGCGCTCCTTGACCTCATTTTCTACACGATGCGTCTCGATGAGGAGGACCCGGTTAAGGCGTGGAAAGAACTCGACGAATCACTGCATGAGAAAGTGGATATTTTAAATGACCGTCATTTCCATGCATTAAGATATGAAGCGCCGGGTACGGACTTCACGATGGAGCTGCCTGAAAAACATCTGTGGGCGGGCGCCTCAAGTGAAGACTCGAATGGCATCAGCTTCATGGCGAACATGCCGACCGAAGAAGTGTTCACAGCACCTGAGAAAACAGGCATGAACGGCTGCGTATCCAATACGAAACCTTTAAGTTACGGCGGCAATATCATCGACGGTTTCAAGCTTACATTCAAAGACGGCAAAGTCGTGGACTATTCTGCAGAGCGCGGTGAAGATGTGCTGAAGAATCTGCTGGATACGGATGAAGGCGCGAGATATCTCGGGGAAGTGGCGCTGGTCCCGGACGACTCGCCGATCTCCAATACCGAGACTTTATTTTTCAATACGCTCTTTGATGAGAACGC
>DEQG01000120.1:986-1455 GCA_002360325.1 Salinicoccus sp. UBA3372
CGGGGCTGAATGATTCAATCACACATGTCGACTTTATGATCGGCAGCAAGGAACTGAACATTTATGGTGTTGATGCAGAAGGTAACGAAACACCTATATTTGTAAAAGGTAACTGGGCGATTTAAGTTATATAAAATACTGTTCACTATGCGCAGCATTTTATGATAAAATATAAGTAATGTGGATTATGATGACTTTGTTAGGAGGGCTTTTATGAGTTATATGATGATGTTACTTGTATTAATAGCATTCTCTTTTGCTATTTTGGGATTCGCAGCTGTTCTTGGTTATTATCTGAACAAAGCATTCCCTGGAAAAACGTCAATCGAGGTGGATACACCTGAGGAAGCATTGAATAGAAAAATATAGCATATTTTAATTAAGAGTGGAGAGGGGACATGGATTCTCCTCTCTTTTTCGATTGTTCTACTTAATAAAGAGGCGATTAAGATGGATATGATTAAAATCG
>DEQG01000120.1:1557-4827 GCA_002360325.1 Salinicoccus sp. UBA3372
CACAGGCTGATCAGCGACCGTCAGATGACGGAAGAGGAATTGAAAGAGATTTTTGAGGCGGTGCAGTACGATCATGCCTACGTCGCCGCATTGAAATATATAAGTTATAAACTGCGTTCTTTGAATGAGATCAGAAAGTATTTGAGCGAAGAATACGAATCATATGTTGTGAATGATGTGGTGGAACGTCTCATGGATGAAAACTACGTCAATGATGAAATGTACAGCGAAGCCCTTAAAAATACTATGCTGAACACTTCCGACAAAGGACCGAAACTGCTGGAAATGGAACTGAAGAAACACAGGATCGATGAAGATATAATCATGCGTAAATGCGGCGAATTCAATGATTTGATAGATTCTGAAAGAATGAATAAAATCAAAAATAAAGAATTTAAAAAGTATAAAGGTTCCAAAAGGCAGTTTTCACTGAAACTTCAAGAAAAACTGATGACTAAAGGATATCACAAAGAGCATTTTGATATGATAGATTTTGATGATGACTTTGATGAAACACCATATTTCGAGCGTGATTTTGAAAAGACATTCAGAAGATATAGAAGTAAGTATACAGGATTTGATTTAAAACAAAGAATGACTGCTGCCATGCTCAGAAAGGGCTACGGTTATGATTTGATTCAGAAAAAGATAGGTGAGATGACAGATGAAACCACTGCGTTCGATGACGAGACGTGAAATTGAGACATATATAGGCCAGAAACGTGAAGCGATGAGAAAAGCTGAAATGATGGGCATTGAAAACGAATATCATGTAAATGAGAGACAAGTATTGATTGCCGAAAGCTACCTGATCGACCTGAGCCAGATTGAGAAAGGCAAGATATATAAAATTGTCAGTAATGAAGATCATTACTTCAAAGTGGAATACATTAAAGGTGTTTTTGCATGGGGCTTCTTTATCGGCGGCAGAGAGAAAGAAACCGGCATCCCTGTGAGTATGCTTCAGTTAAAACGGAAAGGATAAATTATGCAAGATATCATTTTGCTGAGAGGCCAGGAACTCTCATATGCGAAAGAGTCCATACATCTTAGGAAGCGTATACTGTCGAAGGACGAACATCTGCTGCTCAAAGATGTCTCCTTCACTTTATACAGGGGAGAAGTGCTGGGTGTTTTAAGCGACTATGAGACACTTTATTATTTAAAGGATATGATTACGGGCACGATCAATCCCAAGGCCGGAAAAGTCAAGTCTGAAGCGGTGATCACAAGCCTGGATGTCATGGATCATGTGCAGAATAAACACCAGGTACAGATGTTTTTAAGTGAGTTGTTCGATGAATACATGAGCCCGCAAAATGTTGACGAAAGCCTTGAGGAACTGAATGAAAATCCATTCTTCAAAAGAATATGGTATAAGCAGGTCGATGCCCTGACCCGTGCCGAGATGGCGGCGTTATTGATGGAAGCTTCTACATATATCGAAGCGGATGTTTTTATTTTCTGTAATATGAGCAACCATCTTTCCGACGGAAACAGGGTGCGTTTCAAAGAAATAGTATCCGCCTTTGAAAAAGATGACAAAGGTGTAATGCTGCTTGAGACGGAAGTCGACATGATAAAAAGGCTGTCCAATTACTTTTTATGGCTGAGTTACGGGCAGGTCCGCTATGAGGGCGGAGTGCAAAAGGGCATAGCCTACTATAATAAGTATTTAAAAGATAAAAGCCAGATTAAAAATGTGGACGAAGAAGCGCTGTTCGATCTGAAATGGAAACGGAACATATCGGAGTATGCGCATTATAAGCATAATATGCAGAGACTCAGCAAGAAGCAGACATCATTGATCGATCAGCTGAGTATCAGACGGATTATCATTTCGCTCGTCCTGCTGTTCATTATCATGACATCCTCTGCAGTGATATTCATGAATATCAATTTTACCGGCATGGGCACAACTGTTGAAACAGAGACGGTGCCGATGGAAGAGGAAGAGGGCATTGAAAGTTTCGTCTACGGACTGGTCCTGGATGACAATCTGGAAATCGGCGGTGAAACGCTGCCGTATCTGAGTCTGGTCGACATCGTTGAAATTCATGATCAGAGCTACACGGTGGTCGTGGACGAAACCGAGCATGAAGTTGATGAATCGGAGCTTCTATACTTCAACCCGGCGAGTTTATATACGGAAACTGCATTTGATGAACTGCTTCAGTATGCGGGCGATTCGTTTTCAGACAGTTACCAGTTTTATCTCCGGATGATGAATCGTGAATCGGAAGATGTCATAGAACAGTTCAATCTTGAGGCAGACGAATATCATGGCGAAGTGCCCGGTCTGCCGATCACCTATCATTTCAGAAATGACATGGTGATATCCATCACTTTCCCGGCAACTGATGTGGATGATCTGCTCGAAGATTACGGTCTGACTGAAAATCAGCAGATATTCAGAGTTGAAGACGGCTATATGATCTTAGATGGTGAAAATGAAAACTGGGTATACATCAACCGTTAAGGAGGGCATCATGAAGCAAAAGTTCAATTATTTAATCAGACACTTTTCCTATCAAGTTCAAAATTTTAAATTTCATAATCTTACCCCTCTGTTGATGTATTTCATCTGCGGCCTGTTTTTAGTGATCGGCGTCCTGACACTGACGAATGTCGAAGCTGTCAGATATCTGTATCTCGTTATCGGGCTGATGACGACGATATGGCTGTTCAGCATGGTGGTATTGAATTGGAATATTGTGTTCGCAAAAGATTCCATCGTAAAAATCAGGTATATTTCCATCTTTTACAGAATTATGCCGACGATTCTTTTTCAAACATTCATCTTCACTTTATTCACGGTGGTGAATTCCGCAATCGTCGCACTGGCTGTCGATGACTGGATGATCAACATCTTTACGATGCTTTACTATATTATTCTCGGACTGCTGCTCATCGTGCCGTTCATTTTATTTTATCTGTTGACGGATTCTCCGAACTACAGATTTAATGTCATCGTGTTCGTCATACTCATTCTGGTCGTGCCGGTAGTCTATCTGCCGGAGCAGCTGCCGACGGCACTGAACAACCTGCTGAGCCTGAACCCATTCTATTATGTGGTCAACGGCCTGCAGACAAATTCGATCGATATAGCATGGAGCGTCAACCGTCTGCCGCACGATGTGCTGTTCTTTGCACAGATGGCCCTGTTGTATTTGTGGATATTCAAACTGTATGACAAGATGAAATTCACATTTTATGATTTCAACAAAAAGAGACAGATGACGTGATAGCCGGAATCGTACATCTGAGAGG
>DEQG01000120.1:4980-8187 GCA_002360325.1 Salinicoccus sp. UBA3372
ATCTCAGCAGAAAACACCAATATATGCGAATTCCAAACTATTCAAGAAAATAAAATCCTGATAGCAATTAAAAAACGACAGGCGGGCATATGCCCGCCTGTCGTTTGAATTTTTGCAGTTCAACTAATTATCCAGCAGTTTGCGCTGCAGTTTATCTTCTGAAAATACCCATCCCGTATAGCTGTGCTCGACTTTATAAGTTTCCTTATCCAGATGCATGATGCACACGAAGGGGTAATGCCCTTCTTTCAAATATCTCAAATCAATGTAACGGAGTTCGAAAGTATCCATATCCAGCGATGTCAGTTCATAGCGGTAGATGGACGAGAAGAAAGTGAATGCCTTGAAGTTCTTATCATGTTTGATCGCCATGAAAATTTCATTCGGCAGATAATCTTCCCGGTTGAAGCGGTCATAGAATATGATATTGCTCTGAAAGCTCCTGCCGACGTAGTAGGCAGTTTCGGTCACTGCAATGATGCGCCACTGGTTGAAGTGAAGGGTGGGCATGACAAATGTACGCCTGATCTTTTCATTCGGCAGCTGTTTGTGGACTTTCCTGACCAGGAATCGTTGCATAAAATATCTGGTGATATAATATAGTATAAGGAAAGCATACATCGCAAAGAACAATACGACAGGTGAAAAACCTATAAACCACAGTACGAAATAAAGACCGTGAACGATCAATATCGGGATATCCATCGTGTTTATCGTTCCAAGCTGTATCCATGTGTTATCAAGCGGCCGCAGTGCCTGTGTGCCGTACGAATTGAATATATCGACGAACACATGCAGAAATACAGCCAGCTGCACCCATAGATATGTGTTTAAAAATGGCAGGCCGAAAGCGAAATTCGCAATCAGAGTCAGGAGCACAGGCCAAATTAGAAAAGTGAACGGCAAAGAGTGGGTAATGCCGCGGTGGTGGGTGATGTAGACTGCATTATTTTTCATTTTCATTATTGTGTCGACATCCGGCACTAAAGATGCACCGACTGCTGTTGCGATGAATCCTGCTGAAATTGCATCGATATTCGGGTCTATGGTTGCGAGACCGACCAATGTGCCGCCCATTAATGTATGTGTGAGAGTATCCATAGTTTGTGCCTCCACTCTGTGTAATATGGTATATAAAAATTATTTTAAAAAGGAAAGTCAGTATGTTACAGTCTTCAACATTTAATAATAGCTTACTCGAATGGTATCATTCAAATAAAAGGGATCTGCCCTGGAGAAGGACAAGCGATCCTTATAAAATCTGGTTAAGTGAAGTGATGCTGCAACAAACTCAAGTCATTACTGTTATTCCCTATTTTACGAAATTTATAACAAAATATCCCACTTTACAAGATCTGGCCGATGCGGATGAACAGGCACTGCTGAAGGACTGGGAAGGTTTGGGATATTATAACAGAATACGTAATTTCCACAGCGCCGTCAAAGATGTAAAAGAAAATTATAACGCAGAAGTTCCGGGCAACCCGGACGTCTTTTTTGATTTGAAAGGCGTCGGTCCGTATATCGGCGGGGCAGTCCAGAGCATCGCCTTCAATCATCTGCTGGCAGCGGTTGACGGTAACGTTCTCCGGGTAATGTCCCGTTTGAATGAGGACAGCCGGGATATGACAAAAGCAAATGTCCAGAAATCGGTGAAAGAAGATATAGAAAAAATCATCCCGCTTGAGGCGGGGGATTTCAACCAGGCTCTGATGGAACTCGGCGCGACAATCTGTACACCGAGAACACCGAAATGCATCATGTGTCCTGTCCAGGAACACTGTGAGGCGTTCAAAAGCAATACAGTTAACAACTTTCCGATCAAGAAAAAGAAGACAAAGAAGAAAGAAGAATATTATAATGTATATTTCATCGTCAATGATAATCAGGAGATCTTTATTTATAAACAGGAGGGCGACCTGCTGAAAGGCATGTATGAACTTCCTAAATACGATGTGGATACGAATATTGAAAACATCGAAGAGGAACTGGACGTTAAACTCGACGATAAACGCATCTACATAGGCAGTGACAAACATGTCTTCACTCATAAAATCTGGTACATGGAAAGCTATCTGCTGCATACAACTTCCAAAAATGAATATTTCGTGCCGGTGAATGAAGTTCATGAACTGCCGATGAGCACCGCCATGAAGAAGATTTTCAGGAAATTCACTGCAGATGAATTCGATGAACTGTAAATTAGATGTCCCTGTGTTATAATATAAAAGTATTAATTCTCGAGGTGGTGTGGAATATGGGTGTAGAATCCATACCAAAAGAAGGAACCAAGGTAAAGGTTCAAAGTTATAAACACGATGGTTCAATGCATCGTGTATGGTCAGAAACAACAATTTTAAAAGGCACAGACCATGTAATCATCGGCGGGAACAACCGCACGCTGGTAACAGAAAGTGATGGAAGAACCTGGGTGACCAGGGAACCGGCCATTGTATATTTCCATACAGAATATTGGTTCAATGTAATCTGCATGTTCAGGGAAGATGGTGTTTATTATTATTGTAATCTATCTTCGCCGTATGTTTATGACGGGGAAGCCATCAAGTATATAGATTATGATCTGGATATCAAAGTGTACCCGGATGGCAAATACCATCTGCTGGATGAAGATGAATATCAGTTACATAAAAGCCGCATGAACTATTCTGAAGATATCGATGCTATTCTCAGAAGGAATGTCGATATTCTGCAGCAATGGATTGAACACAAAAAAGGGCCGTTTGCACCCGATTTTATAAAAGTCTGGCAGCATCGCTTCAACAGTGACTTTAAGTCGTACTAAACCAATCAACACACTTGTTGATTGGTTTTTCGAATGTATAAGGAGGATTGTCATTTGATAAGAAGGTATTTAAAATTTGTCAGGCCATACATGTGGCTGATATTTCTAACGATTATCATCGGGATACTTAAATTTGGTATTCCGCTATTAACCCCGCTCCTCATCAGATATACAATCGATGATATCATCATGCCGGAAGGGCTGGCTGCGGACGAGAGAATGACAATGCTCGTTCAGATTCTGCTGGTGTTCGCATTTATATTTGTGGTCATCAGACCGCCGGTGGAGTATTTCAGACAGTATCTCGCCCAATGGACGAGCAACAAAATATTATATGATATTCGTAAAAAATTGTACGGGCACCTGCAGATGCTGAGTGCCAAGTATTATTCGGATAACAAGGT
>DEQG01000120.1:8267-15896 GCA_002360325.1 Salinicoccus sp. UBA3372
CTTATGAACATCTGGCTGGATCTTGCCACGATTTTGATTGCTCTCACAATCATGTTCAGTCTGCACGGACAACTGACGATTGTGGCCATGCTCATATTCCCGTTTTACATTTTCGGGGTATGGTATTTCTTCGGCCGTCTGCGCAAGGTGACGCGTAACCGTTCGCAGGCGCTGGCAGAAGTACAAGGATATCTGCATGAGAGAATCCAAGGCATCAATGTCATTAAAAGTTTTGCAGTGGAGAAGGCGGAAGCGGGCCGTTTTAATAAGAGAAACGGTAATTTCCTCAATAAAGCGACCACTCATGCGAAATGGACGGCACGAAGCTTCATGGTCGTCAATACGATTACAGATATAGGACCGCTCCTTGTCATCGGTTTCGGTGCCTATCAGGTAATCCAGGGCAACCTGACAGTCGGTACACTTGCGGCATTCATCGCTTATCTGGATTTATTATACGGACCGTTACGCCGACTGGTTTCATCATCAACGGCACTGACTCAAAGTATTGCGTCAATGGACCGTGTGTTCCAGCTGTTTGATGAAAAGTATGACGTTACAGATAAGGCAGATGCAAAAGAACTTGAAACAACGAACGGCAACCTGGAGTTTGAAAATGTCGGATTCAAATATAATGAGGAGGGGCGCCAGGTTATCAATAATATGAATCTGGAGATCAACAGCGGCGAGACCGTCGCTTTTGTCGGAATGAGCGGCGGCGGAAAATCCACGCTGGTCAATCTGATTCCGAGGTTCTATGACGTGACTGAAGGTAAAATCACTCTGGACGGGACAAACGTTAAAGATGTGACGACTTCCTCACTCAGAAACAAGATAGGTATTGTCATGCAGGAGAATATTCTGTTCTCTGAAACGGTCAGGGAAAATATTCTGCTTGCACGTCCGGATGCCACTGATGAAGAAGTGGTGCAAGCTGCTAAAAATGCGAATGCCCACGAATTCATCATGATGCTGGAAGATGGCTATGATACCGAAGTCGGCGAGCGGGGCGTGAAATTGTCCGGCGGTCAGAAGCAGCGTATCGCAATCGCACGTGTATTCCTGAAGAACCCGCCGATTTTAATATTGGACGAAGCGACAAGTGCATTGGACCTGGAAAGTGAAAGTATTATACAGGATACTCTGCTCGATCTGTCTGCGGAGCGTACTACAGTTATAGTGGCCCACAGATTATCCACGGTGACACATGCAGATAAAATTCACGTCATAAGTGATGGTGAAGTGGTCGAATCGGGTACTCATGAAGAACTGATGCTCAAAAAAGGACAGTATTTCGATCTTTACAGCATTCAAAATTTATAAGGTGATTTTTTATGAATGAGAATTTTCAAACCGATGTAGACATAGAATTTATGAAGCAGGATACTTTAGAAGCGGCGAAAAAGCTTTTGGGTCTTGAAATCATCACAAAAATCGAGGGTCAGCTGACCAGCGGTTTCATCACCGAAGTGGAAGCTTATCTAGGCGTTGAAGATAAAGCAGCGCATACTTTTGGCGGTAAGAAAAATAAGAAGAATGAAATGATGTACAAACCTTACGGCCATATTTATGTCTACAGCATGCATGGACATAACTGCATGAATTTTTTAACGACGGACGGTAAACCGGAAGGAGTCCTGATCCGCGGGCTTGAACCGAATATGGGAATTGATATCATGAAAGAGCGACGCGGACGTGATATCAATCTGACGGACGGTCCCGGCAAACTGACAAAATCTCTCGGCATTACAAGAAATGAACATAACGGCATGGAATTGAACAATGAGACATTGATTGTCAGGCACGGAAGGACACCCCACAATATTTTAGCGACCCCGAGAATCGGTATCGACAATAAAGAAGAAGCTGTCGACTATCCGTATCGTTTTATAGTGGAAGGCAACCCGCATGTCAGCAGATTTAAAGGCAAGGCTGCTTACGGCAATGGCTGGGAATAGTATAAAGAGCGCAGAAACCATCAAGAAATGGTTCCGTGCTCTTTTTTTTAATTCATCATTCTGTTTAACTGTCTAGCAGTCTCGCTTTTCAACTGATCAAACCATTTATGGACAAAGGGCTTTTTATTCTTTTTAAGCATGCCGGCATACAGGGGCTGTTTAATATTCAAATGGTTCAGCTTATGAACGATGAAATTTGGATAATTATGTTTCAGAATCCGTGTTTCTTCATAACTGAGTATGGCAACATATCCGTGATGTATGAGCAGATGCTGGATGATTGAAGCATCATTATAATTTTGTATGGTTGCTCTTTTAAAATGTTTTTCGATATCGAGTATCGGTTCCAGAGTAGCTATTGATAAATCTTCCAGTTCATTCAAGGATGCTTTGACCGGCAGATTCACCTTGGAACTCTCCCTGAATATATAGTAGTAGTGCTGGTCGAACAGAAGGGTGCTTTCAATATTTTCATGCTCGAATTTTTTTGTCGAGATTACCAGATCCAGTGTATGGTCGAGCAGTTTATCTTCAAGTGTGGATTCATCGGCAGATTCGATATTGAAATTTACCAAATCGTTCTGATCCAGAAATTGCTGGAAGGACTGGAGCAGTTTTGCCGTCATATCGGATTTTGTAATGTGAATGTTGAACATACGGGCATTGTGGTTTTTATTGTCGGAAATTTTATCTTTGGATTCATCGACAATTTCTAATATTTTAACAGCGTCTTCATAGAAACTTCTGCCTTCATCTGTCAGATGTATATTCCGTCCTTCTCTTTTAAACAGCTTGATACCCAGATCATTTTCAAGCAGACTGATCTGCCGTGACAGGGCGGACTGGGCGACGTTCAACACCAGTGAAGCTTCTGTCATATGCTGCAGCCGTGCAGTTTCCGTAAAATATATCAATTGTTTTATCTCCACATGAACACAACCAATCTAATTTAGATATTAATATTATATCATTGATATATTGATTGTATAGGATGGTATTGGCTAAGATGGACTTATAGAAAGATTCAGAAAGAAGTCACAGTTGAAAAGCTGATTTGAATGATTAAAACAAAAGGAATTTATAGTGCCGCAGCACCTGCCGGCGGAGATTTGGGGAATGTCTGCCGGAACAGGGGCACTGTAAAGGGAGAAGTGAAACTGTATTAATGATTTTGGGATCAGTGATTTAATCTGAATGGACGGCATCATTGCGTTATGACTTCGATCTGGATTGATTCTTTTAAAAAGCTCCATAGTACTTCCTAATAAAATAGATGAAAAACCCTGAGCGCATCACTCAGGGTTTTTCATGTTCTTTTTAAATATCCATCGTTTCATCCTGGATATTGATTTTGTTTTTCTTGGAATGGAATCTGAAGAAACTGTCAGCCAGACGATTGATGCGTTCCAGTGAGTTCGCATATTCATATAATGAAGAAAGTATTTCCATAATGCTTGTATATTGAATGCGTTCTTCTTCTGTTTCAGCTTCATTATAATGTCTGATGAAATCATCCATCAAGGAAGTTTCATACAGATCTTCGTGTATGCCTTCATTAGTGACATTCGGTTTTATCTTCTCTGTGAACTTCATAAAAATCTGCTCGTGGAATCCCATTAAATATTCGAGTTCAAAACGGATCCTGTTTTGAAATTCTTCATCCAAATGATTGTAGTTATTTTCAAAACGGTTGAATTTACGGAGCAGTTCGAATGCCCGTCTTGTGGATGAAATCAAATGTTTGAATAATATTTTCCTTCTGGCATCCGCAAAACGTTCTCTTCTGAACAGTGAACGCTCTTCCCTGAACCATAAGTACATGGTTTCCAGTCTGACAACGCGTTCTCTGATTGACTCGATATCTTTTTTAACTATTTGATACTCACTCATGTTGCTCAGTTCCAAACGTATATATTTAAAGATGTCGGTCGTGATATTAAAACAGTTATGATACATTTTCGTTTCATATTTCGGCGGGATAAACACCAGGTTTATCAAGAGTGATGACAATACCCCGATCATGACGAGTGAAAATCTTATTCCTGCTGCCTCAAGGAAGTCGATAGTCGTCGCTCCTGCCTCACTGATTTGAGGCGCATCCATGATGGCAATCATTGTGACGACGGCAAGGGTTGAAACACTCTGCAGGTTGAAAAACAGCAGTGTCGCAAGAACAAGGATAACAGTCAGACCAATAACGATGATATTATTACCGAATAATAAAACCATTATAATCGCGGCTACTGCACCCAGTGCATTGCCCTGGAATTGTTCCCCTGCCCTTACAGCTGAGCGGTGGACGTTAGGCTGCAGGGCAAATACTGCTGCGATGGCTGCGATAAGGCTGGGCTCCAGCCCCAAGAGATGTGTGATGAATAATGTGAGTACAACGGTTAATCCGGTTTTAAATACTCGTGCGCCAAAACGCATGACACCATCCCCTAAAAGTCATATTTAAATACATCCTCTACAATTTGTAACGTGTCTTCAATGTCTTCATCCGTATGCGCGGTGGTGAGGAACCATGCTTCGTATTTGGACGGTGCAATATTGATGCCGCGATTGATCAGTCCTCTGAAAAACTTAGCGAACAATTCACCGTCGGTGTTTTCTGCTGCCTGATAATTCGTCACTTTTTCCATTGTGAAGAAAATGGTCAGGGCGCCAAACAGACGGGAAGTGTTAGCTTGAATCTCATATTTATCTATCAGATCATCAAAACCGTCCTGCAGTTTTTGGCCGAGCCGGTCGAGCTCGGAATAAACGTCCGGCTTTTCCAATATCTCGAGGCATGCGATGCCTGCAGCCATTGATAACGGGTTGCCTGCCATAGTGCCTGCCTGATAGGCCGGTCCGAGCGGTGCAACACTTTCCATGATGTCCTGTCTGCCGCCGTATGCACCGATCGGCGTACCGCCGCCGATGATTTTACCCATGGCGGTAAGATCGGGGTAAATTTTCAGTAAATCCTGTGCGCCGCCATACATGAATCTGAATGCGGTGATCACCTCATCATAGATGACGAGTGAGCCATTATCATGAGCGACTTTGTTGATTTCTTCCAGGAAACCTTCAAATGGTTCGACGATGCCGAAGTTGCCGACAATCGGTTCGACCATTACAGCTGCAACTTCATCTCCGAAGTGTGCGATTGCTTCCTTAAGTGAATCAATGTCATTGAATGGGACGGTTATCATGTCCTGTGCAACACCTTCCGGGACGCCTGCCGAGTCCGGCGAGCCCAGTTGTGCAGGGCCGCTGCCTGCTGCGACAAGTACCAGATCCGAATGGCCGTGATAACAACCTTCAAATTTTATGATCTTATTCCGTCCGGTATACGCTCTTGCCACCCGTATTGTCGTCATTACCGCTTCTGTTCCGGAGTTGACGAAACGGATTTTTTCCAGGGAAGGCATAGCCTCCTGGATTTTATTTGCAAAATCAATTTCCAGCTTCGTCGGTGTACCGTACAATATACCGCGTCCACTCTGTTCTACGATCGCTTCATGGATACGCGGGTGTGCGTGTCCTGTGATAATCGGACCATACGCACTCAGGTAATCAATGTATCTGTTTCCGTCAACATCGTAAAAATATGCGCCTTCTGCACGATCCATCACTACCGGGGCACCGCCGCCGACAGCTTTATATGAGCGTGAAGGGGAGTTGACACCACCAAGTATGATATCGTCAGCGGACTTTTGCAGTGCTTCTGAATTCTTGTGTGTAAACATTGTATTTCATCCTCTAAATTATCAATTTGTTCATTAGATATAATAACACAAACGATGTATGCTTTTAAGTAAATCGGAAGTTCTTGTCGGATTATAATTAGTTTTGTATCATTAATAGTAACTATAATATATGGAGGCATAGATTGTTATGAATAAGTTCCCGAATTTTAAGCTCGAAAACCAGAATGGTGAAACAGTTTCCAATGAAGATTTTAAAGATGTTACGGTCATTTATTTTTATCCGAAAGATAATACGCCGGGCTGTACAACGCAGGCCTGCGATATGAGAGATGCAATGGATGATTTGAAAGATCTGAATGTCACAGTGTATGGTGTGAGCGGAGATTCGAAAAAGAAACATCAGAATTTCATAGCAAAACATGATTTGAATTTCGAGCTGCTGGTGGATGAAGACTTCGGACTGGCGAAGGAATTGGACGTATACAGACTGAAGAAGGCGTTCGGCAAAGAATCCATGGGCATCGTCCGCACGACATTTGTTGTCGATGAAAACAGCAATATTCTCAAGCGTATGGACAATGTAAAGGCGAAGGCGCACGCAGAAGATTTAAAAGCATTTTTACAAGAGGTATAAAACGATGAAGAATATAGTTTCTACCATTAGATTGCCGGATGAAATGATTGCCGGTATAAAAGAGGTTCTGCCTCAAGCGAATTATGAACATGTCCGCTCAAGAGAAATGACTGCAAAAGAACGGGAGCGGGCAGAGATTTTCATAACATACGGTACGGATATGACAGAAGAGCATGTTCCGGAGTTTAAAAACCTTAAATGGATCATGGTTATGAGTGCGGGACTGGAGATGATGCCGCTCGATAAACTGGAAGATGTACTGATCACAAACGCAACCGGCATCCATAAAATTCAGATGACAGAGTACACAGTCGGTCTGATTCTCTCTCATTATAAGGATTTCAATCAGCTTCATGAAGACCAGAAAGCTAAACATTGGAGGAAAAATGCATTCACCACTGAACTTTATGGTAAGACGACACACATCATGGGGACGGGGAGCATAGGAAGCCACCTGGCTAAAGTGCTCCAGGCTTTCGGTGTAAATACGGTGGGTTACAATACAAACGGCAGGGAAGTTGAAGGGTTCGATGAGACTTATCCGCTGGATGACCTGATGGATCATGTCGGCGGGGCGGACATATTGATCAATATACTTCCGAGTACAGAAGCGACTGTCGGTCTCCTCACTGACGGGCATTTTGATGAAATGAAGAATGACAGTGTGTTTGTCAATATCGGCCGCGGTGATATTGCAGCCGATGAAGTACTGCTGAATACACTCGAGCAGCAAAAGATCGGCCGGCTTATACTTGATGTGTTCAATGATGAGCCGCTTACCGAGGGAAGCCCGTTCTATAATTATGATAATGTGACGATCACCCCGCATGCATCTTCCAAGACGAGTGGATATATCGAGCGTGCTTTTGATATATTTGAACACAATTTAAAGCATATCGATGACTGCAGCAAGATGGAAAATGTGATAGACAATAAGAAGGGTTATTAATATTATAAGGAGTCTTGATTGACAAACAATTTTGAAATTCAGTACAATGATACTAATACCAGTAGTTTAGTTAAAGAAAGTGGGTATCATTATGAAGATGATAGATGTGGATAAAATTTATGATGAATCTATTGATGCGCTTAAAGAAACAGGCGTCAGAATTACGCCTCAACGTAAAGCGGTATTGAATTTCATGATTCAGTCGGATGAGCACCCAACTGCTGATGATATTTTTAAAGCTTTATCAAGTGAATATCCTAACATGAGTGTAGCAACTGTTTATAATAATTTAAAATTATTTAAGGAAACAGGGTTGGTAAAGGAGCTGACTTACGGGGATGCTTCCAGCCGCTTTGATTTTGTAACGGATACACATTACCATATCATCTGCAG
>DEQG01000056.1:0-5873 GCA_002360325.1 Salinicoccus sp. UBA3372
TACGGTGGAGGCGCTGGCAACCAGTCAACTGGATCCAGACCTGCACAATCATCATCAAGACAGGATAGAACTGAGGAAAATCCATTTGCAAACGCGGATGGCCCGGTAGATATCAGTGATGATGACTTACCATTTTAAGATTTAACCATAATTAATCAAAGTATAGAAATAATTTCGTATTGCGTGTGTGAACTGTGTGTGTAATCAAATAAACATCCAATGTGTGTGGATGTTTAATGTAAAATGTGTGCAAAGCGTCTGTGACTCGGTCACAGGCGTTTTTTATGTTTTCATTTTCCGGCTGTTTTATGTTAATGTTACGTTAAATAAAAGACACGGTATTCAACACGGCTGATCAGTCATGGGCCGGTCCCGGGAGGAGAATTTCAAATGAAAAGAATGATGTGTAAAGGTAAGCTGCACCGTGCAACAGTGACGGAAGCGGACCTGGATTATGTGGGCAGTATTACGATTGATGCAAAATTGATGAAAGAAGCGAATATCCACCCATACGAAATGGTGCAGATCACAAACTTGAGAAATGCGGCAAGGTGGAAGACTTATGCTCTGCCTGCTGAAGCGGGCGGTGGAAAAATCTGTCTGAACGGCCCGCCTGCACACCTGTTCTCAAAAGGTGACCTTGTCATCATTTTGAGCATGGCGGAAATGTCTGAAGAAGAGATTCAGGACTTGAAACCTAAAGTTGTTTTCATGGATGAGAACAATCAGATCACGGATATTGAAGAACACGATGTAGCACAGATGATAGCGGATGTTCAAAATGTTGAATAATTGATGATGAAAGACGGACCGTGCGATGATGGGCCGTCTTTTTTTATGAATGTGACAGATTAGAATAAAAACCGGTTTCATTGTAAAATGGGATAACCAGTTAAAGGAGTGAGTCATTTTGTCATATCAAAAGATCGTACCGCATTTATGGTTTGACACAGAAGCGATGGAAGCAGCTGAATTTTACGCAGGTCTGTTCCCGGACTCAAGAGTGATGTACTCGAATATATTTGAACAGACGCCATCCGGTAATGCCGAACAGATCGATTTCGAAGTGATGGGATACCGTTTTATGGGCATCAGTGCGGGTCCTTACGTCACAAAAAATCCTTCAATATCATTTATGCTCGTTTTTTCCAAAGATGAACAGAATGAATTTCAGAAAATATGGGAGACACTTGCCGGGGGAGGCAGGACACTCATGCCGTTTCAGAAATATGACTTCAGTGAAATGTACGGCTGGGCCGAAGATAAATACGGAGTGTCATGGCAGCTGTACCGGACGGAAGAACCGTCTGGAGAGATAGAAAACCGGGTCATACCCACGATGATTTTCGTCAATGACAATCTTGGCAAAGCCGAAGAAGCGATGAACTTCTATATGGACATCTTCAGCAATTCAAAAACTGACGGGGTTTATTATTACCCGGGAAACATGGAGCCGAATTTGACCGATCATATCATGCACGGCCAATATGAATTGGAGAACCAGTGTTTTGCATTGATGGATTCGGCCGAAAAACATGAATTTGACTTCAGTGAAGGGGTGTCGCTGATGGTCAAATGTGAGGACCAGAAAGAGATCGATTATTATTGGGACAAACTTTCGCATGTGCCGGAATCGGAACAGTGCGGCTGGCTGAAAGACAAATACGGTGTATCTTGGCAGATTCTGCCGAAGGTGATGGATGAGATGGTGGAAAACGGCACACCTGATCAGCTCAGACGGGTGACGGCTGCATTTTTAAAGATGAAAAAGTTTGATGTTGTTGAATTGGAAGCGGCCTATGAAGGGCCGTGAAGCCGGTGCTATGCATAAGAAACCTTGAGGGGATTCTTTTTTATATTCATTTTTCATGTAAATCATGTTTCTGCCCGGCGATTAAGGGAAGCGGATTACTATAGATCCATTTAAGGAGGAATGCATATAATATGCTGACAATAAATAAAAGTGATTATACAAACATGGTCTACATGGAAGTTGACGGCAGGCTTACAAAAGAGGATACGGAAAAGGCAGACGCCTTTTTAAGCGAACATTACGGAGACAGTGCTGAAATCAATGCGGATGGAGAAACTCAACCTGGAAATAGAAGAATTCAACCAGCTGTTAAGAGTGGAAGGCATATTTTCTCTGAGGTCTGAGGGAAGTCAACTATGACATGTTCGAAAACAGCGGTCAGCTCACTGTACTTAAAAAGCGGTCGGAACAGGACCGGCCGATTGATGATCCTTCCCACACACTGGTCGGGGACGGCAAAATTATCGGTTATCAGCTGGAGGAGCTGGACAAGGATAAAAATTGGCTGGAAGACGCCTTGGCCGGCATTGACAAACAGATCGGAGATATTTATTTTACTGAATGGAATGCTGAAAAAGGCCGGCACATTCAGGATTACAACGGCACACTGTATGATTATGATGAATTGAATTTTCATGAAAACCCGGAGAAATCCGGGTCTTTTTTGTGTTGGTAATGGTATAGACAGCCATACTGTGGTTAAATTAAACTAAGTAAAATACTTATACTAAGGTGGATGCAATGAAACATATTATAGATGGAAAGCTCTTTTGGATATTGTTCGCGGTATTGATCCTCGCTTCCTGTGACTCCGAACCGGAGGAAAACACGGCGGAAGAGACTGAAGAATTGGAAGCACCGGATGAAACCGAGGAAAACTCTGAGGAAGCTGACGGAGAAGAAGAGACAGAAGAGACATCTGAATCAGAAGAGACTGAGGCACATACATATGAGATTGTAACTGAAGAAGAAGTTTTTGATGAAAGCAGCATCGAGGCGCTTGTAAACAGGCAGTACCTGCTGAGCGAAGATTATGTACCGCATGATCTGGTGACTGTCGAAGTGCCTTTGATATTCCCGGAGCATCCGGAAATCAATCAGCTCAGGGCGCCGGCAGCTGAATCACTGAAACGGATGTTCGCCGCGGCAGAAGAAGAGGGCATTATATTACATGCAAGGTCCGGATACCGTTCATACGGTACACAGGAAATCCAATACGGCAGTTTCGTAGAAACGCACGGTGAGGAAGCGGCGAGCCGTTTCAGCGCGCCTCCCGGGGCCAGTGAACATCAGACGGGGCTCACAATGGATGTGACGAGTGAAAGTGTCGGCTATGAACTGCTGGAATCTTTTGGGGAGACGGCTGAAGGCGAGTGGATAAAAGACAACGCTCACGTATACGGCTTTATCATCCGCTATCATGAAGGCAGAGAAGATATTACCGGCTACATGTATGAACCGTGGCATTTGAGATATGTCGGCAAAGAGCTGGCGCATGATATACACGAAAGCGGTCTGACTTATGAAGAATATATTATGGAGAGTGGGATAGACATTGAAGAGAACCGAGCAGAATAAAAACAGTTCAATCTTATTTAAAATACTGGTTGCCGTGCTATTGCTCATTGTCGTCATCGGGGCGGCATACGGCACTTTCACCTTTTTGAACGATGAGGGCGGACCCGATGAAGAAGTGGCAGTGGATGAAGAATCGGAAAACAGTGAAAATGACGGGCATACAAACGATGATGATTCGGAAAGCAGCGGTTCAGAAAAAAACGGCGAAGCGGCATCAGAATCTGAAACGACGGAAATAACAATCTCGACAGTCGGCGATATAATGGCACATGATGAGCAGTATTGGGGTGCTTACGTGGAGGAGACGGATTCATACGATTTTAAACCGGTCTTCGAACATGTGAAGCCTTATTTGGAAGAAGCGGATCTTGCGATCGGCAACTTTGAAACGACAGTGGCCGGCGAGGACCGTGGCTACACTGGCTATCCGCTGTTCAATACACCGGATGAAATTGTCGAAGGTGTGGATTATGCAGGTTTCGATGCTTTAGTGACTGCGAACAACCACAGTCTGGATATGGGCGCCCAGGGCGTCGAACGTACAGTCCAGATGCTTGAAGAAGCGGACATGGATGTTGTCGGTACATATGAGGAAGCACCGGAACAGCGCCATGTCATTAAAGATGTCGAGGGCGTCAAAGTGGCGCTGCTGGCTTTTACGGAAAGCATGAACGGTATGGATGGCCCGTACAGTGATGAAGAAATATACAATATGATCGACGTCATGTCTGAAGAGAATTTGACAGAGGCTATCGATGCGGCTAAAGAGGATGATCCGGATATCATTCTCACTTATATGCACTGGGGTTCTGAATATGTAGAGGAGCCGGGAGACAGCCAGAAACACTACGCTCAGTTTTTAGCGGATCAGGGCGTGGACCTTATCATCGGTTCGCATCCGCACGTGCTGCAGCGCGGGGAAAACATTGAATCGAGCGACGGCGGACATGAAGCATTCGTTGCCTATTCATTGGGGAACTTCGTCTCCAACCAGCGTCTTGAAACAATCGGTGAAGATTTCCAGCCGAATGAAGACGGCGTAATCATGAACTTCGATATAGAAAAGGATACGGCATCCGGTGAAACGACAGTGACGGACATACATTACACGCCGACATGGGTGTACCGCCACAGTGAAACCGATGAGAGACCGTTTGACTATGAGATACTGCCTGTAGAAGATTTCCAGGATGATGAAAATCTGCCCGACAGTATATTGGAGCGTCTCGACCGCTCTCTTGAACGTACAAATTCAAGGTTGAATATGGAATAATAAAATCCGAATGAACGGACGATTTGTTGGCGCGGTGCGTTGACGATTTGTTCGTTTATTCTTTTTAAATCATGGAATTGCAGGTGTAAAGATGAAAAAATGGATTGGAATCATTACCGGCATTATTGTACTTGCCGGACTGACAGTTGTTGTATTGTTTAACTTCACGAATATTTTTCAGGCAAGTGAAGAAGAGTCGCTGGACGAATATGTTTCAAACTATGAAGCAGGCAGCTATGAGGAAATATATGAGTCATTGGGCGAAGAGACAAAGGAGCACTATGACCAGGAAGATGTCACCGAAAGATATCATAAATTGTACGAAGATCTCGGAGTGGAGTCCCAGTCGATTGACAACCTTGAACTGAATGAAGAAAATTCGACGGATTATAATAAGATATATGAAGGTGACTGGACGATAGATTCCGCCTACGGTGAACTGACGAAAGTTATGGAAATCAGTCTTTTATACAATGAGGATGAAAATGACTGGCATGTGGAATGGACGCCTGACATGATCATACCCGGACTGAACGGCAACCGGACGCTGGACTTCAACTTCACTGACGGCGTACGCGGTGAAATCCAGGATCAGTCGGGTGAACCGCTTGCATTCAACGGCCATAAGGAAGTGGTCGGTTTTGTTGCGGGCGAAGTGGATGAAGAAGAACTGACCGGCCTCAGCGATGAGCTTGAAATCAGCGAGGAATCTCTTGAGAGTACTTTCAATCAGGAGTGGATCAGTGAAGGGATGTTCGTTCCCCTAAAAGAAACCCATCGATTTTCTGATAAGGATAAATCGGACTTTGAAGAGAATAATCTGCAGGTTCGCGAGGAACCTGCACGTGAATACGCCCTCGATGAAGCGGCATTCCATCTGCTCGGTTATGTCGGCGGCGTGAACGCTGAAGAACTTGAAGCCTCCGATTATTTAAGCGAAGGTGATGTGACCGGCAAGCGCGGACTGGAACAGTTATACGATGAGCGCCTGCAGCCGGAAAGCGGCTATGAAATCGGTATTACGGATAACAGCGGCAATGTGATCGAGTCTTTATTCAGCAAAGAGGCGGAAGACGGCTCTGATATCGTTCTGACGATAGACAGCGGACTTCAGGAGATCATCTACAGCGAGATGGAAGAGGATTCAGGCTCGAGCGTTGCGCTTGATCCGGACAATGGAGATATGCTCGCAACGGTCAGCTATCCGAG
>DEQG01000056.1:6000-6793 GCA_002360325.1 Salinicoccus sp. UBA3372
CTGGTTGCGCTCAACACTGATGGTTTTGATCGTAACGCCACGCGTGAAATTACAGGCAAGAGCTGGCAGAAGGATGATTCATGGGGCGGCTACAGCGTCAACCGCTATCATGTGGAAAATGGGGAATTCGACCTTGACCGTGCAATCACAAGTTCCGACAACATCTACTTTGCCCAGACGATGCTGGAACTTGGCGGCGAACGTTTCACTGAAGGCATGCACGAGCTCGGCATCGGTGAGGAATATGACACTGACTATCCGATATATATGAGTCAGGTTGCTAATGAAGAACCGATTGAAAATGAAGTGCTGCTTGCCGACAGTGCATACGGCCAGGGCGAACTGCTGATTTCACCGATACAGATCACTTCGATCTATGCAGGTTTGATCAACGGCGGCGATATTTATGTACCGCATATACTTGCAGACTCCGAAGATGAAATTCAGGTGGAGAATATTGCCGGTGAAGACAACCTTGAGTACCTCGAAAGTGCAATGAGAAGTGTCGTGACCGATTACCACGCAAGCGATATGGAACGCGATTATGCTTCATTTGCCGGCAAGACAGGTACCAGTGAGAATAAAATGTCCCAGGACACACGCGGTTCTGAAACAGGCTGGTTCATCGGCTATGATCAGGATTCAAAGGATATGATTTTGAGTCTTTACGCTGACGATGTGGAAGATCGGGGCATGAGTGAATACTCGGCACAGAAATTTGCAGATATCCAGGACAAGTACAGAAACGCCGAATAATAAAATGATTAAAAAACGCTTATCCTTTATAAATATA
>DEQG01000056.1:6834-10380 GCA_002360325.1 Salinicoccus sp. UBA3372
CAATTTTACTATGCTAAGCTTTTTATAATTATCTGAATAATTTCGCTCGACGTTCAAGTAATTTTTAACAAAAATTCTGACGGGAAGGAGATTTTCAATATGGACGCATTTCCAATATCAGGGTGGCTGATTTTAATATTGCCGCCTATACTTTTCATCGGTTCAGTTCTCATATGGTATATTCGTGAACTTAAAATGGAAAAACTGGAGAATGAACTTTTTACAAAACAAAAAAGAAATGAGGAGGTCTAACCAATGGGTGGTACTGGTATATTATTAATCGTAATCCTTTATCTCGTATTTCTGTTGGGCCTCGGAGTGTGGTCTGCCAGATTAAGCAGTAAAGGTTCTTCTGAATACTTCTTAGGCGGAAGAAACCTTGGACCATGGGTTTTATCCATGAGTGAGAAAGCATCGGAATCTAGTGGTTTTATGACGGTCGGTCTTCCTGGTGAAGCATACTCGACCGGTATGAGTGCAGCATGGAACGCAGTCTCAAGTGTGTTCTCAATCTTCAACTGGCTGTTCTTTGCAAAAAGAATACGCCGTTTATCAGAGCTGCAGAATTCAATTACTGTACCGGACTTTCTGTCCGCACGTTTTCAGGATCATACACATGTGATGAGATGGGTATCCATCGTCGTCATGACTGTTTTCATGACCGTTTATGTCACGGCCCAGTTCGTGGCGTTCGGTGTTTTATTTGAAGTCGTACTCGGTGTCAGCTTTTCGACAGGCGTCATCGTCGGCGGTATCGTTACGATCATCTATACGATGATGGGCGGTTTCCTTGCGGTATCCCTGACTGACTTTATACAAGGCCTGTTGATGGCATTTGCATTTCTTGTACTGCCGATTCTTGCAATTTTTGAAATCGGTGGTTTCACGGAAATGGGCTATCAGCTGTCAGACATGATGGGCGAGGAGTTCCTTGCACCATTTTTCGGCAACTCTGCTCTGACTGTTGCCGGTCTGATTGCTATCATCAGTTACTTATTCATCGGGATCGGATTCAACGGTTCCCCGCACGTTTTAGTGCGTTATATGGCACTTAGAAATACGCGTGATGTGAAACGTATTGCTTTGATCGGTATCGTATGGATGATGGTTGCATACTACGGGGCTGTTCTTATCGGTATGTCCGGTCTGGCATTATTCCCGGGCATTGAAAACCCGGAACATATTTTCCCGACGATGACGATTGAACTTCTGCCTTGGTGGCTTGCAGGTGTCATCGTTTCAGCGGCATTGTCTGCAATGATGTCTTCAATCGACTCCATGCTTCTGATTGCATCTTCAACGATTGCAGAAGATATGTGGAATAAGATTTTCAACAAAGGTGAACTCAGAGAAGATAAGACGATTCTTATTTCACGTATCGCAACAGCGGTACTCGGTGCGTTCGCAATCATCATCGCCTTGAATCCGCTTGACTCGGTGTTCTGGCTGGCAGTATTCGCATGGGCGGGACTTGCAACATGTTTCGGACCTCCGATCATCCTTTCACTGTTCTGGAAAGGTGTCACTAAAATCGGAGCGATTACAGGTATGATTGTAGGTCCTCTTGTAACAGTCATCTGGTACTTCTGGCCGCCGCTTGATATTTATGAAGGCGGACCGGCGTTTATTGCTGCATTGGCTGCGATAGTACTGGTCAGTCTGTTTACGAAGCCGCCTGAAGATGATGACTTCGACAGATTATGGAATGACTACACGGCGAAAAATGAACTGGGCAGATTCGCATTCCTGCCTTCGGATGAGCAGGTCATTGAAAATCTTAAAGCGAGCAATCTGGACAATAAGACTGAAAAAGAGATTATCATGGATCTGATTGACCGTGAGTATAAATCAGCAGGTACATTCAGTACTACAGGACCAGCAGAGACAAATGGATAAAGGGATGAAAGTATATGGATGACAGTCAAAGCAAACAGGTCTCCATCATAAATACACCAATGGATTTAAATGACAGAGAACTGGTCGGTTATCCGTATTTGATCGTCTTGTGCAAAGTGACCATGCCCCGGACATTGATGAAGCCGAGAACGGCATGGACGGTCATTACAGTGGACCTTGTAAAAGGTGTGCCGCTCCGTTCCAACATGTTCCCTGAAACGACCGAAATCAATATTAATGCATCAGCGCTGGTGCCCCCTGTACTGACTACGGAAGAAGCTGTCAAAAAGGCGCGTAAGCTGGTGATAAGATGGGTAATGCATAAGTACCACGCATTCAGGAACCCGGAAATAGAAATTGTACAGCAGCAGGAAGTATACAAAGCATTTTTCTTCTCGCAAATAGACGGTAAGGAAATATTGGTGGACTCTGTCAAAGGTCTGACAGGGGAAGACTTATAATCTATATGAAAGCAGGGATACAGTGTTTGATTTCAAATCAAGAAGATCGCGTGTCATCGACAAGCTGCAGGAACAGGGAGACGCAGTCGCAGTCATCATGAATCCGGACTATGTCTATTATCTGACCGGCTACCACGGTGCACTCGGCATCGAGTGGGGCAGACCGAACATCTTCATCCAGACTGTCAACGGTGAATCTGTGCTTATAGTTCCGCTGATGGAAGAGGAAATGGCACACAAACAGACTGATGTTACCAAGATCATTCCATGGACTGACGGCATCGACGGTGAATGGCGTCCGCCGCTCCAGGAATATCTGGATAAGTACAAAGATGAAAAAGTGGCTGTCGACTATATGTGGATGCCTCGTGTCGTCTGGGATTTTATCGGTGAAGAGATCTCGAAAGATCGCATATCCGATATCGGTCCCGAAATAGACAAGCTCAGAAGCATCAAGGACCCTCAGGAAATAAAGGTCGCAAGACACGCAGGAGAAGTCGCTGTAGAAATGCTGAAAGGCGCGATGAAAGCTGCGGCGCCCGGCGTCTACGAATACGAAGTGGAACTTGCTTCGAAGGAAGCGGGGACACGTCACGCTGCCAAGCTGATGAAAGAACACTATCAGGACGTGGACCCGTTCAACTATCCGGGCATCGGCAATAAACAGATCATGAGCTCGGGCAGTGAGATCACGATGTGCCACCACAGAAGCGGTATGACGAAACTTGTCCACGGCGAACCACTGTTCATCTGCCACTGCGGCACGGCAGAGTTCAAAAATTTCTTCGTCGGTTTTGACCGCACGCTTTTCGTCGGCGACATCAATGATGAAGTCGCAAAAATGCTCGATGTGGCCGAAGAGGCGCAGAAATCAGCGATTTCACAGCTCAAACCCGGCGCCTACGCGAAAGATGTATTCGAAGCATATGCGTCAGTCATCGAAGACAACGGCTATCCCATCCCGTTCAGAGCCGGCCGCTCTTTAGGATTCTCATACACTGCACCGCCGGAACTTGCCAAAGGCAGCGAGGCGGTCATTGAAGAAGGCATGGTATTTGCCGTCGACGGCGGTGCGGACTCTGACAACTACCGTACACAGGTCGGCGACAGCATACTCGTCACCAAAGACGGACCGGAGTATCTGACCCAGTTTACGAAAGAGCATAACAAGCTGATCGTAGGAAAATAA
>DEQG01000020.1:0-918 GCA_002360325.1 Salinicoccus sp. UBA3372
GGGATGAGGTTTTTTATTTTGTCGTCCTCGCCCTTGTGGAGGAGTTCGACAATTTTACTGCCGACGATGACACCGTCTGAACGGCTGCCGAGCTGCTCGGCCATTTCCACGTTGGAAACGCCGAATCCTGCGCATACCGGCACATCGGCGATAGACTTGATTTTCTCCAGGTGGGTGTATGTGTCCTCGCCGAATGATGTTCTGCCGCCTGTCGTTCCTTTGATTGTGACGGCATACAGGAATCCTTCCGCGCCTTCGGCCAGTTCTCTGATCCTGTCTTCATCACTTGTTAAAGTGACAAGTCTGATGAGGGCTATATCATTCTCTGACAAATGAACCTTGATTTCTTCTTCCTCTTCGAGCGGAACATCCGGCAGAATGATGCCGGACACGCCCGAAGCAGCTGCATCTTTGGCAAACGCCTCGTAGCCGATGTTCAAAATCGGATTGATGTAAGTCATCAGCACAATCGGTGCGGTAATTTCATCTTTTATATTTTTCAGTTCATCCAAAATTTTCTGCAATGAGATATTTTGTTCAAGCGCACGGATTGCCGCCTGCTGGATGACAGGACCGTCTGCGACGGGGTCTGAAAACGGAATTCCGAGTTCGATGATATCCACGCCCGATTCTTCAAGTGTCTTAATCTGGTCCTTCAATTTATCGAGCCCGCCGTCGCCGGCCATCATATAAGAAATAAATGCCTTATCACCGGATTCTTTCAGTTTATCGAATACACCATCAATTTTAGTTTTACTCATCGTCTTCACCTCCGAGCAGACGTTTTACTTCGCTGACATCTTTGTCGCCGCGGCCGGAGAGGCAGATGACGACGATTTCATCTTTATCTTTCCCTTTGGCCACTTCAATTGCTTCTGCCACTGCATGTGAACTTTCCAGTGCAGGAATGATGCCTTC
>DEQG01000020.1:1079-5297 GCA_002360325.1 Salinicoccus sp. UBA3372
CCGTTGTCATCCTGCAGCAGGTGCATCTTCGCACCGTGCAGCACGCCGACACGTCCTTTGGAAATAGAGGCCGCATATTCATCGGTATCAAGACCTTTGCCGGAAGCTTCCACGCCGATCAGCTCCACATCCGTATCTTCGATGAATGGATAGAACATGCCCATCGCATTGCTGCCGCCGCCGATACATGCAACGACCGTGTCCGGCAGACGCCCTTCCTTCTCTGTGATCTGCTCTCTTGTTTCACTGCCGATGACACTCTGGAAGTCTCTCACAATCTGCGGGAACGGATGCGGTCCGAGTACGGAACCGAGAATGTAATGCGTATCATCCACATTAGCAACCCAGTGGCGGAGCGTCGCGTTGACCGCATCCTTCAATGTGCCTCTCCCCGCATCGACACTGACCACTTCAGCACCGAGCAGTTCCATTCTGTAGACGTTCAGCTCCTGGCGTCTGACGTCTTCCCTGCCCATGAAAATCGTACATTCAAGGCCGAGGTTTGCACAGATTGTCGCCGTTGCGACACCGTGCTGGCCCGCACCTGTTTCAGCGATGATTTTCGTTTTGCCCATGCGTTTTGCGAGCAGCCCCTGCCCGACCGTGTTGTTGATCTTGTGAGCTCCCGTATGATTCAAGTCTTCACGTTTCAAATATATTTTCGCACCGCCGACATGCTCCGTTAAATGCTCTGCATAGTACAGCGGCGTCGTCCGTCCGACATAATCGGTCAGGTAGTCATCCAGTTCCTTTAAAAATTCTTCGTCCCGGATCGCTTTATTATATTCAGTCTCAAGCTCGTCCAGTGCCCCCATCAAAGTTTCAGGGACATATTTGCCGCCGAACACGCCGTATTTACCTTTGCTGTCCGGAAATTCATATGACATCACCATCTATAGCACCTCTTTAACATTTTTAATGAATTCACTTACTTTTTTATAATCCTTCTTACCATCAGTCTCGACGCCGCTTGAAACATCCACGAGCGCCGGCCTGAATGTCATGATCGCCTCTTTAATATTGTCCGGCTTCAACCCGCCGGCAAGCGCCAAACGGCTTTTATCCAGCCCGTCCTGATCGAACGATTCCCAGTCGAAAATCGTTCCGGAACCGCCGTAATATTCCTTTCTCGGACTGTCCATCAAAATAAAATCGCTTGGATAGTTGAACTTTTCCCTATTGGATAATTCCGAGTTGCTCGGAAATGCCTTGATGGAATGCGCTTTGAACTGTTCAACGAGCGTTTCCGGCTCATCGCCGTGGAATTGTATATAATCAAGACCGGTCTCTTCAAGTGCCTTTTCCGCTTCTTCAGCGGTCGGATTGACGAACACGCCGACGGTTTTCGTATGCCCGGCATCCAGTTTTTTTATGATGTCAGCGGCCTGTTCAAATGTAATCTGCCTTTTGCTCGGGGCAAAGACGAAGCCGATGAAATCGGCGCCTGCTTCAATTGCGTATTCGGCATCTTCCAATGTCTGCATGCCGCAAATTTTCACTTTAGTCATTTCTTCACCTTCAGTTCCCTGATCATTTCAGCCGGATTGCCCGCCTTCATCAACGTTTCGCCGACAAGCAGACACTCCGCTTTTCCTTCAGCCATCAGTACTGCATCTTCCGCTGTCTGCATGCCGCTTTCCGCGATGAAAAGGATATTGTCATCATAATATTTATCAATCAGCCTGACCGTATTGTTCAAGTCGACTTTGAACGTTTTCAAATCTCTGTTGTTGATGCCGATGATATCCGGATTGATTTTGAGCCCGCGCTGCAGTTCTTCTTCATCATGCACTTCGACAATCACTTCCATGCCGAGCGACTTCGCTTTTTTGTAGTTCGCTTCAAGTTCTTCATCGTCCAATATCGTCACAATCAGCAGAATGATATCCGCCCCGTGGTTGTATGCATCGACAATCTGACGTTCATCAATGATGAAGTCTTTGTTCAGTATCGGCACATCAACCGTCTTTCGCACAGCTTCGAGATCCTTAGGCGATCCTTTGAAGAACTTTTCTTCTGTCAATACGCTTATTGCGGTCGTGCCGCCTTCAACATACAATGATGCCTGCTCGGCCGGGGTCATATTGATATTGATATCCCCTTTCGACGGCGATGCTCTTTTTATTTCGCTGATGATGCTGAGCCGTTCTTCCTTTTCGACACGTTCTTTGAATGGGACCGGTTTTCTTTTTGAAATCACTTCAATCGTTTCCGGATAGTCTTTCAAAGTTTCTTTTTTAGCTGCAACGATTTTATCTAATATAGTCATCATTTAACCTCATTTGTGTATTTGATCAACTGGTTCAGTTTCTCTTCAGCACTGCCGGACTCGAGACTCTTCTCCGCAAGTTCGATGCCTTCTTTGATCGACTGTGCTTTTTCTGCAACGAACAGGCCGATGCCTGCGTTCAGCAGAACCGTATCTCTTTGAGCATCGGTCGCTTTATTTTTAAGGACATTCAAAAGGATTTTCTTGTTGATGTGATCGTCCCCGCCTCTTAACTGCTCCATGTCGTATGTGTTCATGCCGACATCTTCAGGCTGCAGTATGTGCGTCGTCACCTGACCATCCTTCAGGATTGCGATACGGTTCTCACCGCCAAGATTCGCTTCATCCATCTCATGTGCACCGTTCACGACGACCGCTCTCTTTCTGCCGAGCGATTTAAGGACGTGTGCCATCGTTTCGACCTGGTCCCTCTTGTAGATGCCGAGATACTGGTAGTCCAGTTCCACCGGGTTGATCAGCGGGCCGATCATATTGAAGACCGTCGGTACTTTCAGATCATTTCTCACTTTCATGATCTGCCTGATTTTCGGGTGGACATACGGCGCGAATAAAAATGCGATGCCGATGTCGTTGATCTGGTCAGAAATATTTCCCGGGGAATATTTCATCTGCAGGCCGAGTGACGACAAAACGTCCGAGCTGCCCGTCAGGCTCGTAATACTTTTATTGCCGTGCTTCGCGATTTTAACGCCGGCACCTGCAATGACGAATGCGGATGTCGTTGAAATATTGAAACTGTGTGAGCCGTCTCCGCCCGTACCACAGTTATCAATGACATTCGGAATGTCTTGTGGAAGTTTTGTCGCATGATCTTTCAGTACAGTCACAAGAGCCGTAATTTCTTCCACAGTTTCGCCTTTTTCCTTCAGGCCGATCAGCAGTGAAGCCACTTCGCTGTCCGTCGCCTGGTCCGTAAGCACTGCATCAAAAGCACTGTACATCTCGTCGAACGTCAGGTCTTCCTTGCGGGATAATTTTAAAATATATGGATAAACTGAAATTGTGTCCTCTGTAATTTGTACTAATGATTGTGTCATGATAAAAACCTCCATTTTAATATTTGGTATAAAAAAATCCTCCATCGGTCATATAGACCAATGGAGGACGGATTTCCGCGGTGCCACCTCAGTTAAGCTCATGCTTCACTCACAGTTTGTAACGCCAACTATACGCGATATCATTTTTATCAGGCCCATTCCAAAAATATGACCGGCTGCCCTCTCACCAACGGGCATCTCTCTGTGACAACTCATAAAAGTGTACTTACTCTGATTGATATCGTTATTCATTTTAAAATAAAAAAGCTCCCCAAATCCTGTAAAAAGGACGGGGAGCCGTGGTACCACCTTAATTGACTGCATGATGCAGTCCACTTTATATACAACATGCCTCGGCATGCCGAAAATCCATATAACGCTGGTTAAACGCCAATACATTTAATATTGGTTCAAATGAAAGTCCATTCACAAAATTACTTTACCAGTTCGCACCGACCACTGGTTCTCTGAGAAAAATAAGTCTGCTACTCTTCTTTCAAAATCAATTATTTTTGATGTTGGGATTCATCTTATCTCAAATATCTGAATATTGCAAGCATAAAATCAATATTTTTATGCCCAGTTGCGGTATCTGATCGCTTCGGCAGTCTTTCTGATGCCTATGACGTAGGCCGCAAGGCGCATATCCACCTGTCTCGTTTCATGGAAATCATAAATTTCATCGAAAGATTCATTCATCTTCGTTTCGAGCAGGTCCTGGATTTCATCCTCTTCCCAGTAATAGCCGGTCTTGTTCTGCACCCATTCGAAATAAGATACAGTGACGCCGCCCGCTGATGCAAGGACGTCCGGTACAAGAAGCTTCCCTTTTTCAGTGAGCATTTCCGTCGCTTTTTCTGTCGTCGGGCCGTTTGCCGCCTCAACGATGAT
>DEQG01000020.1:5360-6368 GCA_002360325.1 Salinicoccus sp. UBA3372
GCAGGCACAAGAATATCACAGTCGATTTCAAGCAGTTCAGGGTTCGTCAGCACTTTAGCATCCAGTTCTTCAGGCATATCGACTTTGTCTTTATTTTCAATGATGTAGTTGATGTCGAGACCGTTCTCGTCATACAGGCCGTGTGTCGATCTTGAAACCGCGACGATTTTCGCACCCTCTTCATACAATATTTTAGAGATGAAGCTGCCGGCGTTGCCGAAGCCCTGTACAGCGACTCTCGCATCTTCCATTTTGATATTCCTTTTTTCAAGCGCTTTTTTTATGACCATTACAGCGCCCATCGCCGTTGCTGTGGATCTGCCTTTTGAACCACCGAGCGCAAGCGGCTTGCCTGTGATGAACTCGAGCGGGTTGTCGCTGTGTTTCATACTGTACTCATCCAGCATCCATGACATGACCTGTGCATTCGTATACACGTCCGGCGCCGGGACATCCTTAAGCGGTCCGACGAACTGTGAAATCGCACGGATATATCCGCGGGAAAGACCTTCGAGCTCTCTCTGGCTCATCTCTTTCGGATTACAGATGACGCCGCCTTTACCGCCGCCGTACGGCAGATTGACGATGCCCGCCTTCAGTGTCATCCACATCGACAGTGCGATGACTTCATCACGATCGACATCCGGATGGAATCTGATACCGCCCTTTGTCGGTCCCGCAGCGTCGCTGTGCTGGGCGCGGTATCCGGTAAATACTTTTACAGAGCCGTCGTCCATACGTACAGGTATGCGGACAGTAAGTACTCTGGATGGTTCTTTTATAAGATCGAACATCCCTTCATCATACCCAAGCATATCCAATGCTTTATGTAGTACTTTCTGAGTGGATTGTATCAAGTTTGAAGTTTCAGCCATTCCTATGTCCCCCTTGGGTTTTTCGTGAATAATCATACATATTAGACTATAACTCTACTATAACTTTTAATTATTTTCAACGTATTCCATAAAATGTACACAAAATATTCTAATAATTTTTTAAATGAAAAAA
>DEQG01000020.1:6524-8018 GCA_002360325.1 Salinicoccus sp. UBA3372
TGGCGTTTTTCATGCATATCATAAATTTCGTTGAATGCTTTTTTCAGTTTTGTTTCCAGCTTCTCGTTCACTTCATCTTCATCCCAGTAGTAGCCCTGGTTGTTCTGTACCCACTCGAAGTATGACACAGTCACACCGCCTGCTGATGCAAGCACGTCAGGTACAAGCAGTTTTCCTGCTTCATGAAGGATCGTCGTCGCGTCGGATGTCGTCGGGCCGTTCGCCGCTTCACAGACGATATCCGCTTTGATTCTGGCAGCATTTTCACCGGTGATCTGGTTTTCGATTGCCGCAGGAATCAGCACATCACAGTCCACTTCAAGAATTTCCTTGTTGCTGATGACATCATCGAACAAGTTCGTTACCATGCCGAAGCTGTCACGACGGTCGAGCAGATAGTCGATATCCAGCCCTTCCGGATCGTGCAGTCCGCCGTTGGCATCTGAAATGCCGACGATTTTAGCTCCGTAGTCGTACAGGATCTTCGACAGGAAGCTTCCTGCGTTACCGAAGCCCTGGATGACGATTCTTACGTCTTTGAATGACTTGCCGCGCTTTTCAAGTGCATAGCCGAGACACAGTACAACACCCATTGCCGTTGCACGGTCACGTCCCTGTGAACCGCCGAGAACAATCGGTTTACCTGTGATGAAGCCAGGTGAGTTGAAAGCGTCAAGCATGCTGTACTCATCCATCATCCATGCCATGATCTGTGAGTTAGTGAATACGTCCGGTGCCGGAATATCTTTTGCCGGCCCCACGAACTGGGAAATCGCACGGACATATCCGCGTGACAGACGTTCCACTTCTTCGATGCTCATTTCACGCGGATCACAGATGATTCCGCCTTTGCCGCCGCCGTATGGAAGGTCGACGATACCCGCTTTTAATGTCATCCACATTGATAATGCTACGACTTCCTCTTCGCTTACATCCGGATGGAATCTGACACCGCCTTTTGTCGGCCCCACCGCATCGTTATGCTGTGCACGGAAACCCGTGAACACCTGTACCGAGCCATCATCCATGCGGACCGGAATACGGACTCTGAGTACTCTTAATGGTTCTTTAATCAATTCATACATGCCTTCATCAAAGCCTAATTTGTCCAATGCTTCATTAATAATAGCTTGTGTAGAAGTAACTAAATTTGTATTCTCTGACATTATATTCGCCTCTTTTATGAAACTGTTTTCAATAATATTATATCACACTAATCGCTGCTGAAAAATTTATTTTTCGAAAACTGCTCTGACTTTATCCAATGCGTAATCAAGATCTTTCTGCTCGATGATAAGCGGCGGTGCAAAGCGGATGACCGTATCATGCGTCTCTTTACACAGGATGCCCTCTTCTTTCAGGGCTTCGCAGAACGGGCGTGCAGATTCAGTCAGTTCCAGACCGATGAACAGGCCGCGTCCGCGCACTTCTTTAATTCTCGGGTCATCTATCTTATTAAGTTCAGCTTTGAAATACTCACCGAGTTCACGTGAT
>DEQG01000020.1:8141-8794 GCA_002360325.1 Salinicoccus sp. UBA3372
AGTACTTCACTGTCTGCAAGCACACATGAAATAGGGAATACGCCGCCTCCGAGTGCCTTGCCAAGAATGTACATATCAGGCGTCACTTCTTCCCAGTCCGTCGCAAATAATTTGCCTGAACGGCCGAGTCCTGCCTGGATTTCATCAGCGATGAACAATACATTGTGCTCATCACATACTTCTCTGACCTGCTTTAAGAAACCTTCCGGCGGAATGTTGATGCCCGCTTCACCCTGAATCGGCTCAAGGATGACTGCAGCAGTATTTTCAGTGATCGCTTCTTTGATCTGGTCGATATCACCGAAGTCAACCAGCTTGAAACCTTCGACCAACGGACCGTAGCCGCGTCTGTTATCAGGCTCTGAAGACATGGAAACAGGAACGAGGGTACGTCCGTGGAAGTTCTGCTTCATCGCGATGATTTCAGCTTTGTCGTCTTCGACGCCTTTGACGTCGTAAGCCCAGCGGCGTGCCGCTTTAACAGCCGTCTCTACAGCTTCGGCACCCGTGTTCATCGGAAGAGCCATCTCTTTATTCGCAAGTTTACAGACCTTTTCATACCAGGGGCCGAGCTTGTCGGAATGGAATGCTCTTGAAGTCAGTGTCACTCTTTCTGCCTGATCTTTAAGCGCCTGGATGATTTTAGGATGTCT
>DEQG01000020.1:8855-9225 GCA_002360325.1 Salinicoccus sp. UBA3372
CCTTCCGGGTCTTTTACCCAGATGCCTTCCGCTTCTGATATTACAATCGGCAGCGGATTATAGTTTGGTGCACCGTACTCGTTTGTCTGTTCAATAATTTGTGTTGATTTTGTCATGTAATTTTCATCCCTTCATTTAAAAACAGCAGCGCTTCGTCTGCAGTTCATAGATAATCATTTACTTCGTGCAAAATAAAACTTCATCATATCGAAAAACAGTACCGGCATATACGATATCCATCCAAGAAAATCCGTAATGACCGGGATATGGAGACTTCCGACTATGTATACCCTGTAAATTATTGATAAACTCTCTATCCACTATAATGACAATTTTACGAATGTTTTTCAAGCATTAATCATCATTGGAT
>DEQG01000020.1:9382-9977 GCA_002360325.1 Salinicoccus sp. UBA3372
ACGACTGTAGATTTTAATCTTTATAAGTGTATTCACTTATCGTACATCCGCATCTTAGCTTCCTGGATCCACTGCGGCATCTTTTGTCTGAGCGTCTCAAACCCATATTCCTCTGACTCTTCGATCTGTTCGATTATGGAACGCTTGTCTCTCTTCTTCTCTTCATTTTTGAAATACTCGTTCTCTTTCAATGTCAGATTCAACTTGCCCGAAGGCCCGATGCTGATTATTTTGGCTTTGACGATCTGGCCTTTCCTTAAATATTGATTGACATCGTGAACATAGTCATTCATCACTTCGGAAATATGAATGAGACCTTCTTGATTATCAGGGGTTCTGACAAAAGCACCGTATGGTTGGATACCAGTAACTTTAACTTTCACAAACTGGTTTTTGCGGTATTTTTTTGTCACATAATTACCCCGCTTACGTTAGCTCTATATACAATTGTCATTTTACCACACACAATATATATAATCTAATGTAAAAACATAAATTCGACTTTCGAGGTTGGAATTTTGATGGGAATGGTTTATTAGTAAGGGACGTCGGATGGTTTTACAGGCTGGAGCACTGACTGGAATGTCTTTGCGGT
>DEQG01000033.1:0-4958 GCA_002360325.1 Salinicoccus sp. UBA3372
TGACCGGCAATCCACTCTATTCATCTAGACAGACGGTCAAGTATCAGCGCTGACAAACTATAATCCCAGCTCTGCCTTAATCGCTGCTTTCTGCTGCTTAAAGGCTTCCTGATCCAGCTCCTGCGGTTCCCCTGTTTCAGAAATCTTTCTGATATTCTGAGCCTGGAAATACCAGCCTGCAAAGTCACGTGCAATATCGTTAAATGTGAGAGGCAGTCTCTCTTTAAGTGTCAGCACAGTCTTGCCGAACTCAACTTCATCAAGTTCCATTTGAATATCACCGGCGCCCCATGTGAAGATGATTCTCTTCTTATCACTGAACTCCAGTACATCCATATACTCCCAATCATCATCGCCGAGAGTGAAGACCAATTTTTCCGGTCTCGGTTCATCGTCAAACCTCAGTTCGGGAAACCACTGCTTGATTCCGTCTGCAGTGCCTATATAGTGAAATGTATTTTCTGCCGTCGCATCGATTTCTATCTCTATTGTCTGATATGCATTATATTCATCAGTGTTATAATCCGCCCTCATTTTTATAGTCCCCTTCCAATTTTTGAATTTGAATCACTTTAAGTATACCAAATAGTACCACAATTAAAAAACAGTGCACTCATGCACTGTTTTTAACGTCTATATAAGTTCTTTTGCCAATAATCTGTAAACATCGAGACGCTTTTCCTGCGCATGTGGAATGCTGCAGATCATCGCCTCTTCGAAGCCATACATTTCCTGTTCGTATTTCAACTGTTCTGCAACCTCTTTTACAGAACCGACAAGATGAAGTTTACGCCCTTCCCTGATGCTCATCTTATCAAGTTCGCCGAGCGGATAGTTCTGCGCTTCTTCAGGGGTCATCGTCTGGTTAATCCGGCCCTGCTGCAGCATCAGCCTTGATATGTCATATGGCAATGCTTCATATTCTGCTTCCTCTTTAGTTTCAGCAGTCGTAACCATGTATGATACGTTGATTTTTGGTTTCTCCATCAATGCGGACGGTTTGAATCTCTCCTTATATATATCGAGTATTTCCTTCGACAGTCCACCATTGAAAAATTGTGCAAATGAGTAGCCTGCTCCCATTTCTGCCGTCTGGATTGCACTGTTTCCGGTCGACCCGAGCATCCATGCCTCCGGCAGTACGACATCGGAAGGAAAAGCAGCCGTTGAGCCGTACAGTCTGCCTTCCGGCACTTCATCCTTGATCAGCTGCATGGCAATCTCGAATTTATCATACATGTCATCCATCTTCGGCTGTCTGCCCTGTGCGAGTGCATACATCGCAAAATGGTCTCCACCCGGTGCCCGTCCGACACCGAAATCAATTCTTCCGGGAGAAAATGCACTGAGTGTTTTAAACACTTCAGCCAGTTTAAGCGGTGAATAGTGCATCATCATCACACCGCCCGTACCGATTCTGATGTTTTCCGTTTTAGCCGCGAGTCTTGCCGCCGTGACTTCCGGTGCAGAACTCACATGTGACTTTGTACCATGATGTTCAGCCATCCACATACGGTGGTATCCCAGTTCATCTGCCAAAACCGCAAGCTCTTCCGCCTTAACCAGTGCGGCCGCAGATTTGTTTCCAATCGTTACAGGCGCCTGATCCAATACGCTCAACTTCATTTAAAGCCATCCTTTCCATTCTCATCCGTATATTTCCAAATTAGAAATAATATTACCAGTTGCCCCCTCCTCATTCAATTTTACTGCCTGATTTACATTGGAATGCAAATACTATAATCTCAAAGTATTAAGTTTATAAAATAAAGGAGCTTTTATCATGATGGGACCACGACCTGAAGACAACAGAACCGCAGACAGTAAAAAGGAATTCTGGATAACAGTCGCACTTTTTCATATATATTTTATATTTTTCTACATGCTGGTGCTCATCATCTTTTCACGGTTCACAATCAGCTGGCTTTTACTCATCGTGCCGTTTCTGATTGCCGCCATGGTGCCACTCGCGGAAAAAGGAATAATGGCGAAAAAAGAAAAATCAGCTAAAAATGAAATACTGCCAACGGCCGGTTTCTTAATATTGTTTGCGGCCGCTAAACTGATTCTTATCTTTTCATTACATGACTACTTCGAACCGCTTTATATCATTGATCTGGAATCTTCGGCAATCAATCTCATCGTCGTCGGTATTTTCACAGTCATTCTGGCTTTGGCCCTTTATTTCTTGTTCACGACAGACTCATGGATCAACCGCTTCATTTTTATTATTCTGGGCGTTTATTCCCTGGCCAGAATTTTAAACCCTTTCGATGTGATGTCTGAGGTTACCGGCTGGATTTTGCAGTATTTGACACTTATTGCACTGCCTTTGATTCTGCTGGCAATTTTTATAAAAGCCAAATCATCAAAAGGTTCCGAATAAAATGCATCGAAGCTGTTTATTTTTCGTCAAATCTCAGTCATCTGCCATCGGCTCTGTTTGTTATAATATTCATAAATACTAATTGTGGGCCGGGTGATTATTTTGTCACGTGAACATTTGAATGCACTGATTGTTAAATTCACAACTTTCATTACAGTATTTGCGCTGTTGTATGTTACATCAGCCTATATGCTGACTTTTGTCACACCCGATATGAACTGGGCGATGGTGCTCCATATCCTTAATATCGGTGTGATGTTCATACTGTCCCTGTTTATAAGCAAACATCTGGGCAGATGGATTGCAGCAAAAATTTTATAACAGGCGTTATGCCCGGAGAGGGAAATCATTTCCTGTCCGGGCATATTTTTATTGTCGTAAAATTTCACATTGTGTAATATGGTAATTATATTGGGGAGGCGAAAGTATCATGATCAGCATTTATGAATTAAAACCTAAATTCCAGCAGTTGTTGAAACCGATCGTCAATTTTCTATACAAAATGAATATCACACCGAACCAGGTGACAATTTTTGCATGCCTTCTTTCAATAATGCTCGGCGTGCTTTTTTATTTCAATTATGAATCGACATGGATTTATATCGTCATCCCGGTTTTCATGTTTGTGCGCATGGCACTGAACGCGATTGACGGTGTACTCGCCAAAGATTTCAACCTGCAGTCCAGGCTGGGAAAATACTTGAATGAACTGACGGATGTCATCAGTGATGCCGCTTTGTTCCTGCCTTTCATACTCGTTGTCAGCCCGCATACTGTGACCGTGATGATCTTCATACTGTTATCCATCGTCAGCGAGATGGCAGGTGTGATGGGAGAAAATATTTCAGGTGTCAGACAGTACAGCGGACCGATGGGGAAAAGTGACCGTGCATTTTTAATCGGTGCAATATCGGTACTCCTTATTTTCTGGCATTCACTCACACAGTATTTATGGATCGTATTTCTGATTGCATCGGTTTTAATTGCCATCAATACATATGCAAGAGTTAAAAAAGGATTGGAGGAGAAAGCATGAATTTCAATGTACTGACAGATGAAGTGCTCTACGTGCTTATCGGTATAGTAGGAATATTAGTCATTTCAACCGCGATCACTTTGGTTTTAAAGAAACAGAAACCTTCCCATACGGTGGATGAGGTCATGCTCCGCATCAAATCATGGTGGGTCATGTTTTTCATTTTCACTTTCGCACTCGTGATTCATTCGACGATTTCGCTTATATTCATGGGGATACTGTCGTTCCTCGCGTTAAAGGAGTATTTTTCACTGATACCGTTCAACCGTGCCCATCGTCTTGTAATTTTCTGGTCTTATATCGCAATACCGATCCAGTTTTTATTCATATACTTTGAGTTTTACGGTATGTTCATCGTCTTCATACCTGTCTATATGTTCCTGCTCATTCCGATTCAGGCACTCATTGTCGGGGAAACGAAAAACTTTCTGCAGTCCGTCGCCTCCGTCCAGTGGGGATTGATGCTGATGGTCTTCGGACTGTCACATCTCGCCTACCTGCTTGTTCTGCCCGGAGAAGAGAACAGCGTGCTCGGTGCAGGACTCGTGTTATTCCTCGTCGTTCTGACACAGGCGAATGATGTCGCTCAGTTTTTATGGGGCAAGACACTCGGCAAAAGAAAAATACTGCCCAAAGTATCGCCGAATAAGACATGGGCCGGTTTTATCGGTGGTGTCTTGACGACGACCGTGCTCGCAGTGCTGCTCGCACCGCTGATCACCCCGTTCACTTTGACCGGCAGTATCATTGCAGGGCTCTACATCGGACTGACCGGATTTATCGGTGACGTGAATATTTCCGCATTGAAAAGGGATTTGAACATCAAAGATACTTCCGCAATCATCCCGGGCCACGGGGGTATACTGGACCGTGTGGATTCACTCACATACACGGCGCCGCTGTTCTTTCACTTTGCTCGATTCTTTTACTTTTAAGGGTGAGATAAATGAGAAACTTATTATTTTCAATTTTAGTCCGGCCGGTCATACTGTTTGTCCTCGGCATTAATATAAGACACCGTGAAAAACTTCCGGAATCGGGGCCGGTTGTTATCATCGCAAATCATAACAGCCATCTGGATACGCTGGTGCTGATGTCTTTATTCCGCGGGAAAAGCTTTCAAAAAATCCGTCCGGTGGCTGCCGGCGATTATTTTATGAAAAATAAATTTCTGGCTTTCTTCTCGACGAAAGTCATGAATATCATTCCGATTCAGAGAAAGATGACCAAGGATATACGGGGCATGTTTTCTCCAATCCTTGAAGCTTTGGAAGACGACAGTATCATCATATTATTTCCGGAAGGGTCCAGAGGCGAGGCAGAACAGATCAGCAAGTACAAAAGCGGTATCTACTATTTGATGAGAGAGGCGCCGGATGTCGAAATCGTCCCGGTTTTCCTGCACGGCCTGGGCAAGGCTCTGCCTAAAGGCTCATTCATTTTTGTACCGTTCTTCGTAGACATATTAGTAGGCGACTCATTTAAATACGATGAAAACCGCAAAGCTTTCATGGATACTTTGAATGACAGAATGGA
>DEQG01000033.1:5097-6969 GCA_002360325.1 Salinicoccus sp. UBA3372
TGCCCTCCGAAACAACGACTTAAAAAAAATCTTTTTAATAAATATCATCTGCATCACAGGCGCCGCTCTCGGCGGTGCCGCCGTCTTCATCATGAGCAGCATTGACCACTCCTTTGTCATTGAGTTTATGCTGGCCATTCCGGCCATTCATACATATATGCTCCGGCACGTGGAGTCTGAAATGGCCGCCGGCACTTTTTCGGCACTTGTTACAGGCCCTTTATTCGGCGTGCCCTATAAACTGTTTGCAGCCTTTGCTCCGCTTCATACGAATATATTCATCTTCATATTATTTTCCATCCCCGCCCGCTTTACCAGATTCATCATCGTCTCACTGGTGGCTTATCTGCTTTCCCATAAGATTTTTAATGGTTTATCGGTAAAAGTTAAAACTTTGATATGGCTGTTCGTATGGATGATTGTCTATGTGATTTATTTTTCCATACATCATTTCTAAATATACAGTATATATTTAGTTAACTTGGTTAATCTATATTGACTTACCCGGTTTTTTCGGTTATTATTCCTATTAGTTTGGTATGACTTTATTTTGTGAGGTGAACGGACTTGAAAGTACAGTTGAAAGACGTACATAAAGAATTTAAAAAAGATGACAAACAAAAACTGCAAGTATTGGATGATATCAACTTTGATATTAAAGAAGGCGAGTTCGTTTCTCTTCTCGGACCTTCCGGCTGCGGAAAGTCGACAATATTGAAATTGATCGCAGGACTCGAAACAACCACCGCCGGAGAAGTCCTGGTCAACGGCAAAACAGTGAACAAACCCGGCACCGACCGCATCGTCGTATTCCAGGAAGGCGGATTGTTTCCATGGATGACCGTAAAGGAGAATGTTTCCTACGGCCTGAACCTTAAAAAGCTGTCCAAAACAGAAATTGAAGAAAAGACGATGGACGGCCTTAGAATGGTACACCTTGTAAATTTCGCAGATGCCTATCCGCATGAACTTTCCGGCGGAATGAAGCAGCGTGTGGCCATCGCACGGGCGCTTGTCATGGACCCTGAAGTACTGCTGATGGATGAACCATTCGCGGCGCTCGATGAGCAGACAAGACTGGTCCTCCATAAAGAACTCCAGAACATCTGGAGAAAGACAGGCAATACAATCCTGTTCATTACGCATAACATTCGTGAAGCACTGACTTTATCTGACCGTGTACTTCTCATGAGTACCCGGCCGGGCAAAATAAAAGAATCCTTTACCGTTCAGTCTGCACGTCCCCGCGATCCTGCGGACAGTGTCATCGTCGACCTTGAAAGACGTGTCATGGCAGAACTTGAAATTGAAATGGAAAAAGTTTTGAAGGAGGAGTTTGGTGATGACTACAGTCTTAAGGCGGATAATCTTCGTAGCAGTGATCATCGGGATATGGGAAGTAATATCTAAACTGGGATTCTTCCCTACATTTATGTTCCCTCCTATCATCATCCCGAATGACCCGGGCGGTGTAACCGTCATAGGCACACTCATAAGCAGCATTTTATCAGGACAGATTGTGACCGCTACAGGGACGACGCTCATTCGCCTGCTGATCGGTTTCTCCATCGCTGTCGTACTCGGTCTGACATTCGGATTTTTGATCGCCCGCTATAAATGGGTGGACGACACTCTCGGATTCTTTGTGACTGCACTCCAGTCCATTCCGAGTATTGTATGGTTCCCGCTTGCCATCGTATGGTTTGGACTTGGCAATGCCTCAATTCTGTTCATAGTGGCAATTGGTGCAACATGGACGATGACAGTAAACTCGAGCACAGGGTTTAAAAATGTACCGTCAATTTATATGGATGCAGCAAAGACACTCGGCTCATCAGGGTCTCATCTGCTGAGAACCGTCATCATACCGGC
>DEQG01000033.1:7016-9095 GCA_002360325.1 Salinicoccus sp. UBA3372
GCAATCATGGCCGGTGAACTGCTCGGCTCAACCGGCGGTCTCGGTTACTTACTCGACCTCGGACGTTCAATCCAGGCAATGGATCTTGTACTGTCCATCATGATCGTTATCGGTATTATCGGCACAATCATAGATAACCAGGTCTTCCTACGCATGGAACGTGCAGTCGCACGACGCTACGGTCAGACCATTTAAATACAAACCAGGAGGATATATATGAAAAAATTTATATTGGGCATCATCGCACTCTCTCTCGCTGTAGTTGCAGGATGTAATAATTCAGAGGAAGCTGCCGAAGAAGTCAGAATCGGCTATTTCCCGAACCTGACGCACATCTCGACTGTTGTCGCTTTGCAGAATGGATACTTTGAAGAAGAATTCGGAGAAGACATTTCAATCGAAACGATGACATTCCCGAACGGCAGTGCTTTCATGGAATCAATGTCGACTGAAGAGTTTGATATCGGTACTGTCGGTCCATCACCGGCAACGACGACATATATGAGAAACCCTGCGCACTCAATCATTGCAGGTGCAGTTAACGGCGGTGCCGTACTCGCAACAGCAGAAGATTCAGGCATTGAATCCGTTGCAGATCTCGATGGTAAAAGCGTTGCAGTTCCGACAATCGGTTCCACACAGGACATCATGCTCAGAAAAGCGCTTCACGAAGAAGGCCTCGACGTGGATGATTCAGGCGGCACTGTCAGTCTGAACCCTCAGGCGCCGGCGGATACTTCAACATTATTCCTCCAGGGCGATGTAACAGCGGCAGCAACACAGGAACCTTGGGGCGTATTTCTGGAAAACCAGACAAACGCTGATATTCTTCTCGATGAAGATGAGTTTGGCTGGGGTGCAGATTCCACAATGACAGTAGTCACTGCAAGAAATGCCTTTACAGAAGCAAATCCTGAACTGACTGAAGGTTATTTGCGCGCACACACAAGAGCAATTGAATTCATAGAAGAGAACAGAGAAGAAGCAGTTAATATTTTCGTAGATCATATTACTGAAATCACGGGCAGTGAACTGAGCGTCGAAGAAACGCTTGCAGCAAGTGAGCGCCTGTACCCTACTCATGAAGTGGACGAAGAAGTGCTTCAGGAAATGGCAACAATCAGCTATGAAGCGGATTACATGTCAAGTGATGATATTGACGGACTGATCAATACTGAGTTTATCGATAACGTCACTTCAGGCGAAGACTCAGAAACAGGAGAATAATATAAAATGCACTCAACGATTTTTGTTGAGTGCATTTTATTTGGATTACCAGCCGCGGTCCTGCATTCTTTCATTTTCAGGAAGTGTACGGACGTCAACACCCGACATCGGGGTGCCGAGTTCTTTCGCAAGCTCACCGATCAATTTGTAATCCTGGTAGTTCTCAGTCGCCTGAACGATTGCTCTTGCAAATTTTTCCGGCTGTTCTGATTTGAAGACCCCGGACCCTACAAATACGCCATCGGCACCAAGTTCCATCATTAACGCTGCATCCTGAGGTGTCGCGACACCGCCGGCTGCGTAATTGACCACCGGAAGTTCACCCAGCTCCTTGATTTCTTTCAGAACGTCATATGGTGCACCGAGATCCTTGGCGAATGTCATCAGCTCATCATCACTTAAAACTGTAATCTGTTTTATCTGCTGGTTCACTTTTCTGATATGCCTCACCGCTTCGACAATATTGCCTGTACCCGGCTCCCCTTTTGTGCGCAGCATTCTTGAACCTTCACCAATACGCCTTGCCGCTTCGCCGAGATCACGGCAGCCACATACGAACGGTACACCGTAGTCGGACTTGAGCAGGTGATATTCTTCATCTGCCGGGGTTAAAACTTCCGACTCGTCAATGAAGTCGACACCCATCGCTTCAAGTACACGTGCTTCAGAAATATGTCCGATGCGGCACTTCGCCATGACAGGAATCGAGACCGCTCCTACCACCTCTTCTATAATACGCGGATCTGCCGCACGTGCGACACCGCCCGCCGCACGAATATCAGACGGCACACGCTCGAGCGCCATTACTGCGACTGCACCCGCAGCTTCTGCGATTTTTGCCTGTTCAGCATT
>DEQG01000147.1:0-20981 GCA_002360325.1 Salinicoccus sp. UBA3372
TCCTTGACACCGGGTCCACATTATATTTTACGGGACAGCAGGGTTTTATTTTACTTTTTGAACAGCTGATAGGCAGTAATCAATGTTGCTGCACCGGCAGCGATGGCTGTGCCGGCCTGGAAACGTTTATCTTTTGTAATTCCTTTGACTACAAGATTGATATTTTGAGGACGCTCTGCGAGACGTCTCATGAAGTATGCATACCAGTCGTAGCCGAATGGCACATATACTACAGTATTATATCCGCGCTGCACGAGATTTCTCTGATAGTCTTTCCTGAAACCGTACAGCATCTGGAATTCAAACTGATCATTCGGGATATTGTTTTCTTTAATGAAATCGATTGTTTCTTCTATTATAATATGGTCATGTGTCGCAATGGACGTAAAGCCGCTTCCTTCAAGCAGGTGTGTTTTTATGAGTCTCAAATATGCGGCATCAATATCTCTTTTGTCCTGAAAAGCGACTTCCGGCGCTTCTTTGTACGCGCCTTTTACAAGACGGAGTCTCTCGTCCTTATATTTGATGACATCTTCTCTTGAGCTGAATAAGTATGACTGGATAACAGTCCCGACATTATCGAACTCTTCCAATACCGTGTCAATCAGACGGATCGTATCATCGTATGCAGCATAGTTTTCCATATCGATATTGACGAACATATCGGCCTGTTTTGCCACGGTCAATATTTCACGTGTGTTTTCCAGACAGAAATCATAATCGATATGCAGCCCTATTTGAGATAATTTTACTGATGCATGAGCATCCACATTATTTTCGTCGATTGCTTTGATCATTTCGATGATGTTGCCTTTTTCCCATAATGCGTCGGATTTCTCTGTGATGAATTCACCGAGATTATCAAATGTGACACTCATACCCTGGTTGTTGATGTCTTTAATACGCTCGATGGTGTCTTCCACTTTAATGCCGCCGACCACTTTATCGGCACCAAATTTCAAGCCTATTTTTTTAGTAGTGTCATTTAAAATTTTGTTCTCTGATAGATGTATAAAAATATCTCTTAATACTGGCATAAAACCTCTCCTACTTTAATAATATTCAACATATATATTGTACCCTTTAATATATAAGGCAGACAATAATTTTTAGAAAATTAGGGATGTAATTTGAACTTTTTTATTCGTTGTCATTTTTATAATGGGGTATATGGTTTGTATAAGTATTGTTGATCCTTTCCATTTCCCTTATATCCACTTCCGTTAAGTCTCTTACCACTTTCGCCGGTCTTCCAAACGCAAGTGTCTTCGGAGGAATTTTTGTACCGGGCGTGACCAGGCTGCCGGCACCGATAAACGCACCTTCACCAATTTCTGCACCGTCCAAAATGGTCGAGTCCATGCCTATCAATGCATTTTTTCTGATTGTACAGCTGTGCAGCGTCACTTTGTGGCCGACAGTGACATAGTCCTCTATTATGAGGGGCATATCAGGTGTTTCATGTAAAATCGACAAGTCCTGGATATTGCTATGTTTACCAATTTTGATAGGTGCAATATCTCCTCGTAAAACAGTGCCGAACCAGATTGATGCATACTCATCAATCGTTACATCTCCGATGACTGTCGCATTCGGTGCTACAAAAACGCTTTCATGTATCTCTGGTGAGATTCCTTTATAATCCAGTTTCATTTCCACTATCCTTTCTCCATTTTGTTGTTATAATAATTGTATCATAGAGAATTACAAAAGGATTGAAGGAGACTTGCCTTAAATGTGGAAATGGGAAACGGAGTATGAGCCGAAAGGGGTCGTTGTCGTCATTCATGATATGCTCGAGCATCATGAGTATTACAACGGTTTAATCAGTCAATTGAGAAGTTCAAGCTATCATGTCATCACAGGCGATCTGCCGGGTCACGGCCAGACGACAAGAGTGCACAAGGGGCACATTACCGACTTCTACCAGTATGTGGACAGAGTGCTGGAATGGTTTGATATGACAAAGGAATATCATCTGCCGACATTCGTCATCGGCCAGGGACTGGGCGGTCTGATTGCGCTTGAATTGATTAAACAGCACAATATAAATATTGATGGTGTCATTCTTTTGAATCCGTTACTGTCATTCAAGCAGTCATTCATGAACAGGAAAAATACGTTAATGACCAGTGTAAGGACGACGAGTGATGAAACAAAATTTGACCCGGGCATCAAAATGAAATACTTCACCTCGGATAAAAACTACCTGGAACGTTATGAAAATGATGAATTACTTGTAAAAAAAGTGAGCTATCACTGGTATAAGACCGTCATCAGCCAGATGAAGAACACTGCAGAAAATATCGATGAACTTCCTGATGTGCCGGTCATGGCGATATTCAGTAAGGAAAATGAAATCATCGAACCTTTCATCTCATCAAATTACGTTAAAAAATTGATGAGCAGGGAACTTCAGGTCATTATGCTGGACAGTGAAGATCACAGTATATTTCAGCGGGAAGAGATTGAAATACCATACTATTATCTGGAAAAGTTTTTTGATTCACAGCTTTTCAGAATCGGTCTGTTATAAAATAAAAAGCCCATACTGCCGGATTACGAGTCGGCAGTATGGGCTTTTTCTATGCAGAATATGAACGGGGCATTGTTCTGCTGGTTGATGAAGCGGTACTCGAGCACTTTCGCTTTATCCTGGGGCAGGTCGGATAAGAAATAGTACAGCGCATCTTTTTCCTCTTTTCCGTTTGGATGGCCATGATAGACGACAACCACGATTCTGCCGCCGGGGACGAGAGTATTGAGGATCTGGGCAACCGCTATTAAAGTGGACTCACTTTTGGTCGTAATGGATTTATCGCCTTTAGGCAGGTAGCCCAGGTTGAACATTGCCGCTTTCACATTGCTGCTTATGTAATTATCGGCATTGGCATGTGAATCTTGTATGAATTGTATGTTGGTCATGCCCTGAGTCAATTTTTTCGCATTATTAATTGCATCTTCCTGGATATCAAAACTATACACTTTACCGGAAGGGCCGGTCAGTTCTGCCATGAACTTTGTATCATGGCCGTTGCCGCATGTGGCATCTATCAAAATATCATTTTCTTCCGCAATCTCTTCAATCAGTGATTTTGCCTTTGGCAGAATTCTTTCAAGCATATTCAGTACACCTCTTCTTTATAAAAGGATTTTACCATATGCATTGTGTAATGGACATAAGGCATATATCATTTTATATAACAGGTGAGGAGTTGAACATGAATATGATAGAAGTGAGCAATTTGTCGAAGACGTACGGGCATAAGCATGCTGTACGCAATTTGAGCTTTAAAGTGAATGAGGGAGAACTGTTCGCATTTTTAGGACCGAACGGCTCCGGGAAATCGACGACGATAAAAATGCTGATGGGACTTACTGAGAATACATCCGGAGATATCGAAATTCTCGGAGAACAGCCGGGTGTCAACAGTATTTCTCTAAAAAAGAAAGTGAGTTTCGTTCCTGATACCCCGGATATTATGGGAAAGCTTACCGGGAAAGAATATTTGGATTTTGTAGCAAGTGTATACGGGATGACCCAGAAAAAATACGAAGAAAAGTCAGAAGAGATGCTGGAACTGTTCGAATTGACCGGGACACTCGGTACACTGGTAGAGGAATATTCCCATGGGATGCGGCAGAAGCTTGTAATTATCGGTGCTCTGATGCATGAGCCGAAAGTCGTCTTCATGGATGAGCCAAATGTGGGGCTTGATCCGAAAAGTAACCGCAACTTGAAAAACTACTTGAAAAAATATGTTGCTGGAGGCAATACGGTCTTTTTAACGACCCATACACTCAGTCTCGCTGAAGAAATTGCCGACAGGATTCTGATCATCTTTGAAGGGGAAGAAAAAGCGACCGGGACACTTTCCGAGCTGAGGATAAAAAGCGGTCTTGAATCCGGAACGCTTGAAGATGTCTTTTTATCGTTGACAGGGGAGGAGGAAATGGATGTTTCCGATTCTGAAAGTCGGGATGCAATCGGCGGTTAACTACTTTAAAAATATACGCACACGGACGATTGCATCTCTTGTAATCATTGCCTTATTCGCATTATTTTTTCTGCCGGTAATGCTTATCACTGCATTTAATTTTCTGGTACTTGCAGATGAGAATATACTGTCTTCTATAATATTGATGATTTCCATACTGATCATCATCATATTATCTTTGATTACGGTCAATCGTATTGTGAAAGATATGTTCATGAATAAAAATATGCAGCTGTATCTGACTTTCCCGGTCAGGGCGGTGGATATACTGCGGGCGAAATTTATCATGCAGCTCTGTACGGGCATTCTGCCGGTCACGTTAGTGGCCGGGCTGATTGTCGGTGGAGCATTCTCTTTCAGATATACGAGTATACTGCCGCTTATATCTGCGTCTGCATATTTCATGCTTCTCAGTATGCTTACCCTTGCGATAAGCTATGTCATCGTTTTTTTGGTGATCAAAGTGACCAGCCCTGAAAAGGTTTCGGAAATTTTGACCTTTATCGGCGGCTTTGCAGCTGTTCTGCCTTATATCATCATTACTTTCGGCATGGTCAATATTGAAACGATCATCAAATATTTACCGAATCCGGTGTGGCTGTATGAGGGATTTATTTATAATGCAGGTTTGAATGGATTTTTAATGTTTACAATGTTAAATGTGATTCTTTCCATCATCCTGTTCGTGTCTCTGACATATGTCGTCAAAGACGGTTTTATCAAAGGGTGGATGACGGCTTCAGGCGGCAGAATGAAAACCGGCAGCAATGTTCTCGGTGTGCATTCAGTCAAAGGTGCGCTGCTGAGGAAGGATATCAATATGACACTGAGGGATTTTAAAGAGTGGGCGGCAATTTTACCGCAGTATTTCATTCCTTTTGTCGTATATTTTGTGGCTTATAATCCGGTCGCTCCGGAAGGGGCTCCGGAGATGAACATGGACGGGGTCATCATCTCTGTTTCCATTACGGGCACTGTCATCATTTCTATATTTGTCTCAGCATCAAATACCGCAAGAGATGCGAGGCATCATGCAATGATGCGGGCAATGCCGGTGGAGGCGGCGGACATGGTGGATTCGAAATTCATCTATAATTTCTTCACGATCGTTCCTGTCTACATGCTGATGTCACTGGGAGTCTTCCTGTTTACAGAAGTTTCCGCAGCCGGTCTTTTCTACAGTTTTGTGTTCATCGTTCTTACTGCACTGGCAGTCATCCCGATCGGTATGTGGTTCGGTGCGAAATTTCCTGTGGTCAACAGCAACAAACCCACAGAACGGCTGGATACCGGTGCATCCATTATTATGACGATAGTCATTGTGATATTAGTATTTTCAACCGGTCTGATGTCGAATGCCTTCGTTGGTGCAGAAGGTGATATAAATCATCGGATGACTGGTATAATGGTAGTGGTGATGCTTGCACTGAGTGCGGGAATTTATTTTATAATGATAAAAACAGTGAAAAATATATATCACAGAGGATTGAAGATCGTTTATAAGGGGTGATGAAAATGGCAGTTGTTTACGAGAAATTTCCGGTCGGATGGCTGAAAATCGTCAGTGAGGATGAAGAGATTATCGGTATCGATCATGCAGCGGCGCCCGGAAAAAGTGACGAACGGACTGAAGTGATCGATGTATGCATCGAACAGCTGAATGAGTATTTTGAAGGTCGCAGAAGTGAGTTTACGGTACCGGTCAATTTTAGATACGGGGGGACGAAGTTCCAGCAGAAAGTCTGGAATGAACTGTGGAAAATCCCTTACGGACAGACGCTCAGTTATAAAGAACTCGCTGTCAGGTGCGGCGGTGCGAACTATTCGAGGGCCGTCGCCAATGCGAACGGTAAAAATCCGGTATCGATCATAGTGCCGTGCCACAGGGTCATTTCAAGTGACGGCACACTGGGTGGTTACACGGGCGGTCTGGATAAAAAGTCGGAATTGCTGACGATCGAAGGACTGCAATTGATTTAAATCTTTTTATACACTTGCTAATATTTAAAAAATAACATATATTAGTATTTGTACAGAAGTAGTAGTGTGATGCTGTTCCAAGAGAACCGGTGGCGGTGAAAACCGGTATCAGCGGACCATGAACTTGTCTGTATCCGGTGAATTGAATATTCTTGAGATGCACTTTTTAAGTGAATGCGGGTGGTACCGCGGTCATATAGATCGTCCCATGTTTTATTAAACATGGGATTTTTATATACTTTTTTACATACAAATAGGAGGGTTATAATGGCTTATAATCACAGAGAGATTGAAAAGAAATGGCAGGACTTCTGGGAAAACAATAAAACATTCAAAACTGAAGAAGAATATGACAAGAAGAAGTTTTACGCGCTGGATATGTTCCCGTATCCATCCGGTGCCGGACTTCACGTTGGACACCCGGAAGGTTACACGGCGACAGACATAGTGTCGCGTATGAAACGCATGCAGGGTTATAACGTCCTTCATCCGATGGGATGGGACGCTTTCGGACTGCCTGCAGAGCAGTATGCGATTGATACAGGAAATGACATCCGTGAATTCAATGAAAAGAATATTGATAATTTCCGCAGACAGATAAAAGAGCTCGGTTTCAGCTATGACTGGAATCGTGAAATCAATACGACAGACCCGAATTATTTCAAATGGACGCAGTGGATTTTCATCCAGCTGTACAATAAAGGCCTCGCTTATATCGATGAAGTGCCGGTGAACTGGTGTGAAGCTCTTGGAACAGTGCTGGCGAACGAAGAAGTCATCGATGGACTGTCAGAGCGCGGCGGGCATCCGGTCGTAAGAAAACCGATGCGCCAGTGGGTGCTGAAAATTACGGAATACGCAGACCGTCTGCTTGAAGACCTGGATGAGCTGGACTGGCCTGAATCGCTGAAGGATATGCAGCGCAACTGGATCGGTAAATCCGAAGGTGCGAATATCGACTTCAAAATTGAAGGTACTGATAAAGAGTTCACAGCATTCACGACACGTCCGGACACTATCTACGGCGCGACGTATGCCGTCTTTGCACCAGAACATGACCTTGTGGATGAAATCACGACAGCAGAACAAAAGGAAGTGGTTAAAGCTTATCAGGATAAAGCGGCGACGAAGAGCGAGCTGGAACGTACCGATCTTGCGAAAGAAAAAACAGGTGCTTTCACAGGCGCCTACGCAATCAATCCATTCAACGGTGAAAAAATGCCGATCTGGATTTCCGATTACGTTCTTGCATCATACGGAACAGGTGCAATCATGGCGGTTCCTGCACACGATCAGCGTGACTATGAGTTCGCGAAGGAATTCGACCTGCCGGTCGTTGAAGTGATCGAGGGCGGGAACATTGAGGAAGAGGCATACACAGGTGACGGAAACCATGTGAATTCGGACAAGCTCGATGGCCTCGGCACTGAAGCGGCGATTGAAAAGGCACTCGAAATTATGAACAATAATAACTATGGCAGAAAAGAAACGACTTACAAATTGCGTGACTGGCTGTTCTCACGTCAGCGCTACTGGGGTGAGCCGATTCCCGTAATTCACTGGGAAGACGGAACAATGTCCACAGTGCCTGAGGACGAACTGCCGCTTGAACTGCCTTTCATGGATGAAATAAAACCATCCGGCACAGGTGAATCACCGCTTGCCAACAACCAAGACTGGGTGGAGGTCGTCAGAGAAGACGGAGTCAAAGGACGCCGTGAGACAAATACTATGCCGCAGTGGGCAGGCAGCTGCTGGTATTACCTGCGATTCATCGACCCGCACAATGATGAAGCACTTGCAGATCCCGAAAAACTGAAACACTGGCTGCCGGTTGACCTGTACATCGGCGGCGCAGAGCATGCCGTTCTTCACCTGCTGTATGCACGTTTCTGGCATAAAGTACTCTATGATATCGGCGTTGTTCATACTAAAGAACCGTTCCAGAAATTGTTCAACCAGGGTATGATTCTTGGTGAAGGCAACGAGAAGATGAGTAAATCAAAAGGCAACGTCATCAATCCTGATGATATCGTTCATTCACACGGTGCAGATACATTGAGACTGTATGAAATGTTCATGGGACCTTTGGATGCTTCAATCGCATGGAGTGCGACGGGCCTTGACGGTTCAAGACGTTTCCTCGACCGTGTCTGGAGACTCATCATCAACGAGAACACCGGTGAAATTCAGGATAAGATTGTAGACAAAGAAACGCCGGATCTCGATAAGGTTTACCACGAAACAGTGAAGAAGATTTCCGACGATTACGAGACGCTTGATTTTAACACTGCAATTTCTCAGATGATGGTATTCGTCAACGAATGTAATAAGCAGGATGAAATCTCCAAAGAACATATTGGAAACTTCGTCAAGATGCTGTCACCGATTGCACCGCATATCGCTGAAGAGCTGTGGGACAAGCTGGGTCATGAAGGTACGATTGCATTCGAAGAATGGCCGGTATTCGATGAAAGTAAACTGATTGAAGAAGAGGTTGAAATCGTCATTCAGGTCAACGGTAAAGTCCGTGAGAAGATGAATGTGCCGACAGATGCATCCAAGGAAGATCTGGAGCGCATCGCAATCGAGTCTGATAAGGTCCAGGAAGTCATCTACGACAAGACTGTCAGAAAAGTGATTGCAGTACCGGGTAAATTGATCAATATAGTAGCAAACTAAAACAAGTAAGGTCATTTGACCTTACTTTTTTACGTTTTTCATAATATCATCTTTACTGTTCTCCGAATCCTTGACACTTTCAGGGATGACGGAAACACTGCCTTCAGATCCCAGAATGACAGCTTTTACATTTTCCGGGTTGGCTGTACCGCTGGCACGGACCGCCTGATGAATTTCAGTTTTGTTCAACCTTTCTTTTTTCAGGTTTTCATTTAAAAACTGCTCGTCATAATATAGAAACTTTGAATCGGATTAGATGGATGCGGGCAGTCTGACGACGACTGTCCGGAGAATCATGTCGGAGTCACCGACAAACATATCTTGAAAAGTCAAAAGAATGCTCCTTTCACCGGAAGCATGTTTCATTATAAATTCCTTTTACGTAAAGAAGTTAAAATTTTTTAGAATTTTGTAACTTTTATCATGAAGATTGCTGGTGGGATTATGATATTGTTTTATATAGAACCTTTACGAAAGGATGATTGAAATGATTAAAGTAGTGAACGTATTAAGTATTAAAAAAGGCCGTATTGATGAAGTGGCGGCAAAGTTCCAGGAGCCGAAAGCCGTGCATACTTTTGAAGGCTTTGAACTGATGGAAGTACTGAAGAATGAAAATCTGGAAGATCACGATGAATTGCTGATCTCAACAAACTGGAAAGATCATGCGTCTTTTGAAACATGGAGAGAAAGCCGTAAAAACCAGAAAGCACATGATGCTGAATCCGGTAAGGAAAAACCGGCAGACAACCCGATCATAGACAATGAAATCCGCATCTATGAAATTGAACACCGGCATCATCCGGCAGAATAACGACATAACCCCGTCATTCAAAGTGAGTGACGGGGTTCATATTTTGATTTATGGCATAAGATTAAATTTCAGTAGTGTTTGGTGACATTTGGGGTGCAAATATGACACCAAATGCATATAAAAGGTCATTTGAAGTCATTTCAACTGTGAAAATGACACAAAACGCCAAACGGCTCCCGGTTCGTGCCAATCGGGACTGCAAAATGACAAAAAAGGCGGATTCAGGAGTGCTTGATGTCACACATCACTTCATCCCTGCACTGTGTCCGGCAACGTAACCGGTCACCAGGGCGCTCGTGATGTTATAGCCGCCGGTATAGCCATGGATGTCCAGAACTTCTCCTGCAAAATAAAGTCCGCCGACCACCCGGCTTTCCATCGTCTGGGGAGTGATCTCCTTCAGATTGACTCCGCCGCCTGTGACGAAAGCTTTTTCAATGGACTGGGTGCCGTCGGCTTTAAAAGTGAAACCTTTCAGAAATTCAACAATCTTCTGCTTATCTTCATTTTTAAGATGATGGCTGGTCGCATCGCCGTCGATGTCATTAAACTCAATCAAAAATTCTGCGAGACGATCCTGCATCATCCCTTTAAGTATATTTCTGATGGATTTATCGGGACTTTCTTTAAGCAGTGCATCGAGCTCTTCCTGAAGTGCGCCTTTTTTCACCTCAGGATAAAAATCGATCATCATCGAAATATCTTTGCGCTTCTGGCTTTTCTGCTCTTTGAATATGAACTGGCTGCATCTGAGCGCAGCCGGCCCGGACACGCCAAAATGGGTGAAAATCATATCCATCTGGTGTGTAATTCTCGGCTTGCCATTTTTTCTGAGCACGGACAACGCGACATCATCAAGGCTCAGTCCTTTTAAACTGCCTTCTTTAATAAAGTTCTCGGAGGAGGTGATGGGCACCTCGGTCGGGAATAATTCTGTAATATTATGACCTGCTTCTGTGGCAAATCTGTGGCCGTCTCCGGTGGAACCGGTATTGGGCACACTTTTTCCGCCTGTGGTTATAATCACATTGGAAGTCTTTATAATTTCACCGTCATTCAGCCGGACACCGGTAATTGCATCCTCTTCAAATAATATTTTTTCTACTATGGTATTGTACCGGATGACCACATTGTTCTCATCCAGTTCTTTTAAAAAGATATCCAGTACATCCATTGCCCTGTCGGTGACCGGAAACATCCTGCCGTGGTCTTCTTCTTTAAGGTCGACGCCGCGTGTCTGGACGAAGTCGATAATGTTTTCATTATCAAAAATACTGAATGGACCGTAAAGGAACTTGCCGTTGCCCGGGATGTGGCTGATGATTTCTTCGTAGGGCAGTCGGTTCGTCACGTTGCAGCGCCCGCCGCCTGAAATGAGCAGCTTCTGTCCAAGCTTTTTATTTTTCTCGATAAGTAAAACTTTTTTGCCATTTTTGGATGCGGCATAGCTTGCCATGAGGCCGCTGACGCCGCCGCCTACAACGATTATGTCAAACATAGATTTGCTCCTTTTAGTTTGAAAGTGATGTTATTTTGATTATAATGTAGTTTAGTCTAAAATAAGAAGGTTATAAAAATGTCAGATTCAAATAAACTGGTGAGAGGGACATTCTATCTGACTTTGGCGACATTGATCACCAAAGTTTTGGGAATGCTCTACTTGATCCCATTTTACAGTATTATGGGCGGAGAAGAAAACCTGGCCTTATACGGTTATGCTTACACGCCATACACAATCATGCTGTCGATCGCAGCAGCGGGGGTGCCAGGCGCCGTATCGAAATATGTGGCCAAATATAATGCACTGGGCGCATACCAGACGAGTCAGAAACTGTACAAATCAAGTCTGCTCGTAATGATTGCTTCAGGTATACTCGCGTTTTTAGCACTTTATATCGCAGCACCCTACATAGCGAACCTGCAGACGCTTGCAGCAGGCAGCGGCGAGGGCAGCTGGACGTCTGAAGATATTACACGTATCATCCGCATCATCGGCATCGCCGTCATCATCATCCCATTCATGGCGACGTTCAGAGGGATATTCCAGGGGTTCGAATCTTTCGGCCCGACGAGCGCCTCATCCGTAGTGGAGCAGATCATCAGAATTGCAGTGCTCCTCAGCGGTGCCTATATTATTCTCAATGTTCTGGACGGTACGGTCCAGCAGGCGAACGAAATCGCTGTATTCGCCGCATTCATCGGCGGACTCGGTGCGATTATGACACTGTTCGTCTTTTGGAGAAAAAGACAGCCGCATATTCAGAAACTTGTTGAAACGGACAAAACGGATTACGATTTTTCCTACAAGGAAATGTACGGTGAAATCATCCGCTACGGAATACCATTTATAATAGTAGGAATCAGTATACCTGTGATGATTTTCATCGATCAGCTGACACATAACAACGGTCTTGCAATGGCAGGTGTACCTGAGCAGTACCACGACAGCTGGTTCGGGATGCTGAACTTGACGACGCATAAGCTCATCATGATTCCGACATCGCTTGCAGCGGCATTCGCAATCAGTATTCTGCCGTTCATCACAAAGAACTTCCAAAAGAAAGAGATGGACAATGTTCACCATCAGATTAAAATGATGCTTTTGATGCTGCTGTTCTTTGCAGTGCCGGCCGCAATCGGAATGATGATACTTTCTGCTCCGCTGTACACATCATTTTACAGCTACAACGAAATGGGCATTAAGATTTTAATATTCTATGCACCTGTGAGCATAATCATTTCACTGTTTTCAATCACATGTTCGATTGTACAGGGTATAGATAAGCAAAACCTTACATTATATGTCGTTCTTGCGGTGCTCGTGTTAAAACTGGGTATCAACATACCGCTGATCATGCAGTTCCACACAGTGGGCGCGGTTATGGGTACGGCGATTGCCCTCGGTATCGGAGTGGTTTTAAATCTTTGGATCATCAAGAAATACGGTAAGTTCCATATCCGTCCGCTGATGAAGCCATTGATGCAGATTGGTTTCTATACCGTCGTCATGCTGCTTGCAGTCGAGGTCGTCTACCTGCTGCTGATGTCCACTCTTGACGTTCAGAACAAGTTGGATTCAATCATCATACTTGCTGTAACGGTGCCTGTCGGTGCTTTTGTCTATATATTCATGTCATTCAGAAGCAGGCTTGCCGATGAGATACTGGGTGCCAGAGCAGATAAAATAAGACAAAAGTTGAGGTTTTTATAATGCGTTTGGATAAATTTTTGGCGAATGCCGGAATCGGCAGCCGTAAAGAAGTGTCTAAACTGATCAGGGACAAACAAGTAAAAGTAGAAGATGAAACAGTCAATAAACCGAATCACAAAGTTTCATATGACAGTCTTATCACCGTCAATGATGAACAGGTGATTTTGGAAGAGTATATATATCTGATGCTGAATAAGCCTGAGGGAGTCATATCTTCCACGGAAGACGGCCCCACTCAGACGGTGATGGAACTGATTGACCATCCGCAGATAGATGAACTCTTTCCTGTGGGCAGGCTGGACAAGGATACAACGGGACTGCTGATCGTTTCAAATGACGGCAAGCTTTCCCACAGTCTTCTTAGCCCGAGAAATAAGATCGGTAAAACATATGAAGTCATTTTAAGGGAGGATGTCACCGATGAGGATATCGTAAAATTGGAAGCGGGCATTCCCTTAAAAGATTTCACGTCTTCACCGGCCATAGCGGAAAAGATTGAAGACAGGAAAGTCGAGCTGACTATATATGAAGGTAAATTTCATCAGGTCAAGCGCATGTTCATATATTTGAACAATGAAGTCATCGGTCTGAAACGGATAAGTTTCGGCAGCCTGCCACTGGATGAAATGCTGGAACCTGGGGAAAGCAGATATTTAACAGATGAAGAAGTGAGTAATTTAACACGCCTTGTTTAAATCATTTAAGAATGGGTAAATATTTATTAGTGTTTACTTCAAAACTAAATTTAAATAGAGGTGTATTAAAATGGGAAGATTAATTAATGGATTAGTCAAACTGGCTGCAATCGTCGGTGTGGCAGCAGCAGTTAAAAAACTCTCTGAAAAAGATAACAGAGATGCGGTAATGAACGAGTACAACAAGGCGAAGGAAAATCCGAAAGAATACGCCCAAAATGTACAGAATAAAGTAAGCGAAAAAGCTCAAGAAGTTCAGGATAAAGCGAAGGAAGAGTATTCAAAAGCAAAAGAAGATCCGAAGCAATATGCACAGAATGTGCAGTCCAAAGCGACAGAACAGGCTAAAGACTACCAGAATAAGATGACGGATCAGGCAAAACAGTATCAGGAAAAAGCAAAAACAGAGTTCAACAAAGCTAAAGAAGATCCGAAAGGTTATGCAGAAAACGTCCAGTCCAAAGTGAAAAAGGACGAAAAGGATCAGCATGATGTAAAACCTGATGCCGTAGATGGAGACGGTCACCTGACAACCGATCAGGAAGAAGGAAACTTCGACTCTGAAGGCGGCTTCGTACATCCGCAAGAAAATCCGAATTCAGAAGTTGTCAGCGACAAAGGAGATATAGATGATAACCACAATATCCATGTCGTTTACGACGAAGATCTTGATGAAGACGATAAAAAATAACTATCTGTTAAAACAACCGATTCTTTTGAATCGGTTGTTTTATTGTAAAATTTTCTGATATAAGGTTATGATTGCTTGTTTTTATATTAAAATATATTTATCATTGAAAATAAACAACTATAGGTAAGGATGAACGGACATGGACTTTCAGGCGCTTGTCAATCAGCATAAGGGTTCACTGATCAAAGACTTGGTCGGATTACTGGAAATAGAAAGTGTAAAGGGGGACAGGACAGAAAATGCACCGGTCGGGGAGGGCCCGAAAGCGGCCCTCGACTATATGCTTGAACTCGGTAAAAGGGATGGATTCATAACGAAAGAGGTCGATCATCTGGCAGGTCACATCGAAGCCGGTGAAGGCGATGAAATATTCGGCGTATTGGGGCATGTGGATGTTGTGCCTCCGGGGAACGGATGGGATCATAAACCTTTTGACCCTGTCGTCACCGATGATTCGATTACTGCACGCGGTATACAGGATGATAAGGGACCGACGATGGCAGCCTACTATGCAATGAAAATACTTAATGAACAGAATGTGGATTTCAAATTGAAAACGCGTCTGATCATCGGGACGGATGAGGAATCAGACTGGGAATGTACAAAAGCATACTTTGCGAGCGAAGAGATGCCGGATGCGGGCTTTGCGCCGGATGCTGCATTTCCGCTCATATACGGTGAGAAAGGGATTACATCTTTCAATATAGTACAGAAACATACGATGCTGGATGAGGAAGAGCCCAACATTGAATTGAAAGTTTTAATTTCCGGTGAAAGGTACAATATGGTGCCTGAAGAAGCGGAAGCAAAACTTAAGGTGATTCAAAATATGACCGAAGTCATCCAGTCATTCGAAGGATTCTTAAGAAGTACAGGTGCTGAAGGCAGCTATGAAGTGGATAACGGTTTCCTGAATATAAGAATCAAAGGGCAGAGCGTGCATGGTTCGACTCCGGAAGCGGGAGTGAATGCGGGCTTTATTCTGATTGAATTTCTGAGCACTATGGAACTCGATGATAATGCAATGAATTTCCTGGATTTTGCGAATAAATATATCGTAGGCAATTATAAAGGAGAGCAATTCGATATGGCCCATACTCATGAGGATATGGGTGAGGTCAGTGTCAACACGGGCATGATAAATTATACGGAAGTTGACGGCGCCAGTTTCGGAGTCAACTTGAGATACCCGGAAGGGCTGGATTTCAACAGCGGAATCCATGCACTTAAGAGCAGAATACTCAATGAGGGATTCACGATTGAAGATCTGTCAGATGAACCGCCGCATTACGTAAACCCTGAAGATCCACTCGTTAAAGTACTTCTGGACAGCTACAGAAACCATGTGGACGATGACACCGAACCATTTACGATCGGCGGCGGAACTTATGCAAGGACGCTCGAAAGAGGGGTCGCATTCGGTGCAATGTTCAATGAAACGGAAGATACGATGCATCAGAAAAATGAAACGATGCAAATCGATGAACTGCTGAAAGCCACTGCAATATACTTAGAGGCGATTTACAGAATATGTGTAGAAGGTGAAGCCAATGAGAATCAGTTATTATAACGGACGGTACATGAACCATGAAGAAATGAGCATAAAAAGCGGAGACCGCGCATTTTATTTTGGCGACGGGGTCTATGAAGTCATCCGGATTTATGATGGTAATTTTTTCACTTTTGACGAGCATGTCGACAGACTGCTGCAAAGTGCCGAAGAGATTCTGATCAAAGATGTCAATCGCACGGAAGTAGTGGAAATACTCCGCGAAATAAAAGAACGCAACGCTATTCTTAACGGTGCACTCTACATCCAGGTATCAAGAGGGATCGCTCCGCGAGACCACGGTTTCCCTGATGTGACGAAACCGGTCATCTATGCAAGCATCAGAGAGGCAAAACGCCCTCTGTCATTGATGAACTCAGGTGTGGAAGCTGTGACCGCCGAAGACTACAGATGGCTGAAGTGTCATGTCAAAAGTCTTAATCTGCTGGCGAACGTCATGGAAAAACAGCATGCTGTGGAACAGGGCGCCAAAGAGACGATACTGCACCGTGACGGTGTGGTGACAGAAGGATCTTCGACAAATGTTTTTATGGTGAAAAATGAAGTGCTGTTCACGCATCCGGCAAACAATCTGATTTTGAACGGCATCACCCGGAGAGTGGTTCTCGGACTGGCAGAAGAAAATGATATCTCTGTCAGGGAAGAAGGTTTTACAGTGTCGGATATGAGTGAAGCGGATGAAGTATTCTATACAAGCACGACTCAGGAAATCATTCCGGTCGTCAAAGTGGACGGCAGACCGGTGGGTGACGGCAGCACCGGCCAAATCACCCAGGATCTGCAGGAATACTTTAATAAAAAAATCACACAATTAAATTCAGTTAAATAAAGTTAACGGGTGATATTACACTTATATTTTTTGGCATGGTGAAGCCTTATAAAATGTGACTTTGACGGCTGTTTCATTGCTGTTGCCATATAAATAAAAAAATATGAGTCTTGAAATCAAGCTGCAAACACTATATTATTTTAATCACGAAACAAAAAAGGGCGCTATTATAAATGATTATTTCAGCGTCTTTTAAGGATGAAGAGAGGTGTGGAATTTGGAGCATTTCTATCAGCTCGGCTGGACACTGGACCCGGCAGGCGGCGCATCAGGTGAAGCTTATAAAGCTGAACAGGATGGCCGGAAACTCTTTCTGAAACGCAATGCCAGCCCCTTTTTAGCAGCACTATCAGCAGAAGGTATAGTGCCAAAGTTGGTTTGGACGAAACGTATAGAAACAGGCGAGGTCGTAACAGCACAGCATTGGAAGAATGGCCGTGAGCTGACCCATGAAGAGATGTCTTCAAATAGGGTGGCAGCGTTGATGAAGAAGATTCATTCGTCTGGACCGTTGCTGACCATGCTTAAGAAAATAGGCATGAAACCGATGCTGCCCGATTTATTACTGAATAAAATTCAATCTTCATTATCCCCTAAAGTGAATGCACACCACACTGTAAGAAGTGCCATTCAATATTTAGAAAATGAAATCCCCAAACTGGATCAGTCATTGAGCACGGTTTGTCATGGTGATGTAAATCACAACAACTGGCTGCTTTCTGACCAGGATGAATTATTCCTTGTCGATTGGGAAGGTGCAATGATTGCAGATCCTGCAATAGATATCGGTATTATCCTGTACACTTATGTTCCGGCTGATAAATGGGATGAATGGCTGGAGTCTTACGGCATAAAATATGATAGAGATTTGAGGAAGCGCATGAAGTGGTATACTCTGGTCCAGGCGATTACGATGGTACAGTGGTATGAAGACCATAAGCGTTTTAAAGATATGAACGACTGGATACTGTTCTTGAACCATGTGACAAAGAGAGACCGGTTCATCTAGCGGTAAAATTGAATGGAGCAGCAGGATGAGAATTCGTAACAAACCGTGGGCCATGGATTATTTGAAAGAAAATGGCCATATCGTAGATACAGAAATGAATTATAAAAACAAGGTCAAAAATTTCTTTGACACCGAACAGCCTCTGCACATTGAAGTGGGTACGGGAATGGGCACATTCATTACAGAACTGGCCGCAAGAAATCCCGATATCAATTTCCTCGGCATCGAGCTGGATAAAAACATCATCATCAGAGTGGTCGAAAAGATCATTGAACTGGATTTGAGAAATATCAGACTGGCACTGCTGGATGCCAACGTCATCAGTGACTATCTGAATGAAGATGAAGTTTCTAAAATTTACTTGAATTTTTCAGACCCGTGGCCGAAAACGAGGCACGCCAGAAGACGTCTTACCTACCATACATTCTTAAAGCAGTATCATCATCTTTTGGATGAGGGCGGCAGCCTGCAGTTTAAAACGGACAACCGGGGTTTATTCGAATACAGCTTACAAAGTATGAACGAATACGGTATGAAGTTCGAGGAGATTAAACTTGATCTGCATGATGATGAACCGGAAGACAATATACGTACTGAGTATGAAGAGAAATTCTCAAGGAACGGCAGCAGAATATATTTATTGAAAGCATCTTTTTAAGATGCTTTTTTTCTTTGCAATGTAATTATCGGTAAAGAATGATAAAATATAATGTGAAGAAATTATACGTGGAGGGGAAACTTTTGAGCAATTTCAATTTCAATAAAGAAACGACCAGAGAAGGCACTTACAGTATTCAGTATGAAGGCACGGAGCCGTTATTCGGACGTACCGGGCTCGCACCATTCTGGATAGCTGATATGGATATTGAAACACCTGAAGCCATTACAGAGGCAATAAAAAAAAGGCTGGATAACGGCATTTTCGGTTATACAATCTGGAAGAACTCCAAATTTTACGGACCTGTCAAACAGTGGTGGAAATCCCGCTACGATGTGGATCTGACGGATGACATGATCACATATGCGCCGTCTGTCCTGTACACGGTGAGCGAGGTTCTGCGACTACACTCCGACAAGGGTGACGGGGTCATCCTGAACATGCCGACATACAATGCGTTTTTGAAAGTGTTAAAGGGCAATGACCGCAAAGTGGTGCCATGCTCTCTGATCGAAGAGGATAATGAGTACACCTTCGACTTTGAGCACTTTGAAAAACTGTGCCAGGCACCTGAAAATAAAGTGTTCGTCCATTGCAACCCGCATAACCCGACAGGGAAGGTCTGGTCAAGAGAAGATCTGCAGAAGATGAAGGATATCTGTCTTCGCAATGATGTATTTTTCGTCAGTGACGAGATTCATATGGATTTCGTAAGACCGAAAGAGAAATTTGTCTCCATGACTGAACTGATGGACGAGGGCGATCCGATCATTGTGACGACGTGCCTCGGGAAAACTTTCAACCTGGCAAGCATACCGCATTCATATTTCATCACTAAAAATAAAGAGCTTAGAAATAAGATCGTCTATGAATATGACCACCGCTACAATGTGGGCACGGCAAGCAGTCTTGTGCTGGCTGCGATTGACGCTGCATATACGGACTGCGGTGAGTGGGTGGATGAGCTGAACGATCATCTGGAAGGTAACTTTGACTATATCGAGGAATATATCAATGAACATCTTTCCGAATATCTGTCATTCAAAAAACCCGAGTCCACGTATTTAGCCTGGATCAGCTTTGAGAAATGCGGAATCGAAGACGCCGAGATGCATAAGGCGCTTGTGGATTTTGGGGGCATTGCAGTGTCGCCGGGCCATATATACGATGTTGCCGACAACGGACGGTTCCGTATGAATGTCGCATCCAGCAGAATGCGAATTGAATCAGGCATGGAACGCATTCATAAGGCTATTGAAAAGCTCAAAGAAGACGGCAGACTATAAAAGGGCAAAAAAACAGGAGATTACTGATTAGTAATCTCCATGATTTCACCTGTATAAGCATCAGCCATAAACTGGTATTTTGAAACATCTTCACCTTCACCAACATGTATGATGCCGTTGATCACTTTGGATTTCATTCCAAGGAAGTTTCTTTCGTCCGTCTGGTAATCCAGAGAGATGAATGAAACATCATCGAATTGTAAGTGTAAACCGTCAATTACTTTTTGAGCATCAACTGTCCTGTAAAGGAAAAACCAGATTAATGCCGGTACAGAAGTGATGACTGTAAATAATAAAAATATTCTGCGTTTTGACATAAAACTACCTCCTTAAATGTAGTTTACCATATGAAATAAATGAATATCATCTTAAAGGGGAATTATCATGAATTTATCACAAAAAACTTTGGATAGAATGAAAACTTTAACTGAGCTGCATGGGGCACCGGGCTTTGAAAATCTTGTAAGAGAGTATTTGAGAAAAGAGCTTGAGCCGCTTTCCGATGAAATCATCACAGACGGCCTGGGCGGAATTTTTGCCGTTAAGAAGAGCGGTAATGAAAATGCACCAAAAGTGATGATCGCAGCACATATGGATGAAGTAGGTTTCATGGTGACAGAACTAAAAAAGAACGGACTGATTAAATTTGTACCGCTCGGAGGATGGTCGAGCGATGTTTTATTAAGCCAGAAATTGAAGTTGCGCACACGTGATGATAAAGAAATCACGGGCATCGTCGGCAGTGTGCCGATCCATTTCCGTAAAGGCGGAAAGGATAAAAAGACAGAGATAAAGGATATGCTTTTTGATGTCGGTGCGGACAGCGAGGAAGAACTGAGGGAAATGGGCATCGGAGTCGGTGACTCGATCGTTCCTGATGTCCAGTTTGAAGTGATGGAGAATGACAACAAGCTTCTGGCCAAGGCATGGGATAACAGGTATGGCTGTCTCATAGCGATAGAAGTGCTGGAATCACTTAAGGATGTGGAACTGGACTGTAATCTGTATGTCGGCGCAAACGTCCAGGAAGAAGTGGGCTTAAGAGGTGCCAAAGTGAGCAGCAACATGGTCAGGCCTGATGTTGCATTTGTCGTGGACTGCTCTCCTGCAAACGATATGATGGGTAAAAAAGAAGATATGGGCAAAATCGGCGGAGGCACCTTACTTCGCATAATGGACCGTTCAATGATATTATCCAAGCCTATGCGCGAGTATATGATTGATACTGCAGAGGAAAATAATATAAAATATCAGTATTACACTTCACCCGGCGGTACGGATGCCGGGAGTATACATGTTTCAAATGAAGGTGTCATTTCGGGAGTTGTCGGTATTTGTGCACGGTATATCCACACTTCTCACTCGATTATCGACTATAATGATTATATAGAAGCACACAAGTTCCTGTCAGAGCTGGTGAAGGGCGTAGATTCTGAAGTCATTGAAACATTAAACGGCCGTTAAGCGGGCGGGATAATAATATGAGAAAATTATTAAGACGCTGGTTCATTGATGGTATGAGCTTTATGGCTTTAGGACTGTTTTCTTCTTTGATCAT
>DEQG01000147.1:21074-36265 GCA_002360325.1 Salinicoccus sp. UBA3372
ATAGGTGCCGCCATCAGCTATGGCCTGAAGGCACCGCCGCTCGTCGTGTTTTCAACAGTGGTCGTCAGTTACGCCGCATACGAATTTGGCGGTGCTGCGGGGAGCTTTATCGCAAGTATAGCAGCGGTTGAAATCAGCCGCCTGTACAGCGGGAAAACTAAAATAGATATCATAGTCACTCCTCTCCTGACAATTACTGCGGCATACTCGGTGGCGCAGTTTGTCGGTCCGTGGATCGGCGACTTCATGACGAGTGTCGGAGATTTTATCGTTTTTGCCACCGATCAGCAGCCGTTTGTAATGGGCGTACTGGTGGCGGTGGTGTTCGGATTGATGCTGACTGCGCCGTTATCCAGTGCAGCGCTTGCCCTGATGCTCGAGATCAGCGGCCTGGCTGCAGGTGCCGCAGTGATCGGGTGCTGCTGCCATATGGTCGGTTTTGCTGTCCAGGGTTACAGGGATAACGGAATTTCCGGCCTGATTTCAATCGGAGTCGGAACGTCAATGCTGCAGGTGCCGAATATATTTTTAAATCCGTTCATCGTCGTACCCCCGACACTTGCAAGTGCAATCGTTGCACCGTTAATGACAGTGTTTTTTCCTATGGAAAATAATGCTGCAGGTGCGGGTATGGGAACGAGCGGCTTTGTCGGTCAGATTATGGCCATAGAAACGATGGGAATGTCAGTTGAAGTGATTGTGCTGATTCTTGTATTCCACATCGTACTGCCGGCCGTGGTCACCTATTTGATTTATGTTCTGATGAGGCAGCTCGAAATGATCAAAGACGGAGACCAGATTTTACATCATTAAAATAAGTAGAAATTATTGGAGGCATTCTGATGAATGTTTTTAAACTGAAAGATTTGATACTGGAGAAACTGAACGCAAAACGCTCTGATTTTGATTTCAAATTCAACAGAAAAGATGAAGAACTCAGAATCGAGCGTAAGGACAATAAAAAAGGTGTGGATATAGAACTTGCAAAAGCGGCTCAAAAAGCCAAAAATGATGATAAGTTCATTGATGAAATCATTTACTATATTGATGAGACATTAAGCCGCATGGAAGATGAATCCGTCAATCTGGACCAGTCCATGATCTATCCGGTCGTCAGATCGACAAGCTTTTACGATGAGACTAAAAGCGGATTGAAATTAATCATGGATGACCACACGAATGAAACCAGAGTTTATTATGCAATGGACTTTAAAAACAGCTACCGTCTGATTGATGAGAAACTTGCTGAATCATTCGGCATGAGCCACGAAGATATCAGAGTCCTTGCCTACAATAATCTGGGCAATATGAAAATAGATTATAAAAAACAGACTGTACAGGAAAATGACTTTTATTTTGTGAATCATAATGACGGCTATGATGCATCAAGAATCCTCAATGAACAGTTTTTGAATGATATGCATGAAATATGTGAAGGGGAGATGATGGTGGGGCTTCCGCACCAGGATGTGCTCATAATCGCCGATGTCAAAAATGAAGTGGGCTACGATATTATGGCCCAGATGATGATGCAGTACTTTGCAGAAGGACTGACACCGATCACTTCGCTGTCATTTTCGTACAGGGAAAAAAGATTGCAGCCGGTTTTCATACTCGGTAAACAAAAGAATTCAAAAAGAGGGAAATAAATGAAACTGACTTATAATAATGCTTATGTTGGCGATGTATTACTAGTGTCTTTGAAAAGCTCGAGATCACCGTCCTACACACATCACGACAGTGTGACAGTCATCAAGGAAAATGATGAGGTCATCGGTTTGAACATTTTCAACGCTTCAGATAAATTCGAACTTGAGAAAGATGTCGTAAATGTCACTCCGACGGAAACACATATCGAAAAAATCAATGAAATTTTAACCACGGCAGGCGAAGAAAAGATTGAAGCGGACCTGAGTCCTAAGTTTGTCGTCGGATACGTCTCTGAAAAATCACAACACCCTGATGCGGATAAGCTCAATGTGTGTCAGGTGGACGTCGGAGATGACGATTTGAAGATCGTCTGCGGGGCACCGAACGTCGATACCGGTCAGAAAGTGGTCGTGGCGAAAGTCGGCGCATGGATGCCGGACGGGATGTACATCAAACCGTCCAAACTCAGAGGCGTTGAATCGAACGGTATGATTTGTTCAAAAAAAGAATTGAATCTGGAAGATGATGGAATTGACGGAATCTATGTGTTAAGTGATAACTATGAAATCGGTCAATCATTTGCCGTGAATTAAGGGTGGGATTATGGCTAGATCAAGGAAAAGAAGAGAATTTAAACCTATGGATGCAGAAGAAAAGCTGACAGAAGAGCGCTTTAGATTTCCGCTTGATATAGACGATGATATTAAAAATCAGCCGGTTGAAAAACGGGAGAATCATGACGTCCCGGGATTCGTCAGAAGAGACAGAAGGCGTCAGTATCATCAATCGACGAATTTACCGGATAAAAGCACATCAAGTTTCATATTGAAAAAGGCGAGGGAAATCCCGTCGCCTGTTCATGGTCTGAAGAAATTTGAACTTGAAAAAAATAATGAACCGGTACCGGAAACTTCCGAACATCCGGATGATACAAACTATGATGACATCCAGTCAGTAATCATCCGCGATATTGTAAGGGAAAGAAATCGTAAAAGACACCGTGATAATGTCAAAAGAGAAGCAGCGATGAAGAGAAGGAAAGAGGAAGCCGAATCCAGAAGTTCTCAAAATTTAAAATCAGCCATCAAACCTTTGACAAAAAAGAAAAAGTCATTGAAGGAAGAAAAAATTCCGACGCACACTATGGGCACTCCTGTTAAGGTGAAGTCATCATCCGAAAAGCGCCAGGGGCCGACCGTCAGTCTGCCGTCGCTGGATATGCTCGGCAAGATGCAGGAAAAGGACTATGCGGCTGAGGAAAAAGAACTCAGCGAGGCGATTATCCACGCCTTCAACGCAAACGGTGTCCCGGCAAGTGTCAATCAATACAAATCAAACGGCATCATCGGTACGCACGAGTTAAAGTTGAACCGGAATTTCCGAATCAGCAATATTTCGAAATTGAAAGCACACATACTGCCTTATTTACCTGTTGAAGAAATGCGTGTCGTCGCACCGATCATCGGTACGAGTCATATCGGTGTGGAAATTCCTTTAAGGAAGCCCAGGCCGATATACTTCAGCACATTATTTCAGAAGAGCAGTTTGAAGCTGAGAAAAAATGATTATAAATTCATGCTGGGCAAAATCGTGGATGACCAGATTTTCAGCTACGAACTTCCTAAAGCCGGCCATCTGATTGTATACAGCGGGAACGATGATGAGGCAGTCCATCTGATTGATAATTTCATCATATCGTTGCTGATGAACCATACTGCCCATGATTTGAAGTTTAAATTCGTCACAAGCAATGACAAGTACGATGATTATAAGGGGTTGAACTACTTGTTCAGTGAACATGAGTCAATCAGAACACCGGATGCATTGGACGATATTCTCCAGGAAGTGAATTCCAGATCAAATCAATTCAGGCGTGCCCATGTAAGAAATATATCCAGTTTCAATCAGCGTGTCAGCCATGCAAATAAAAAAAGTGTTATAGTAGTTGTTATTGATGATTTCAGCGAACTTATCCAGAGCAACAACCATGAAGCGGTGAACGCGGTCGTGCAGATTCTGAAAAAAGGAAAGCCTCTGGGCATCCATCTTCTGATCAGGCATGGTGATCCGGCTGCTAAAGTCGGATATGAACTTTTGCAGCTTCTGCAAACGAAAGTATCCTTTAAAGATGACAGAAATCAAGTGATCAAAGGTGCAGATAATCTGGTCGAAGGCAATGACATGCTGGTTCAGATTCCTACTTCTAATAAGCCTCTCAGAGTCAACAGAGGAGAAATAGAAAAAGAAACCAAGGATAAAATATTAACGTTCATACGTGAGCAACAACCTTAATATATTGAGAAAGTTTGGTGTCCCTGTGGAAAAATTTCATTTTATTGGTATAAAGGGTGCAGGCATGAGCGCCCTTGCTCAAGTACTGCATGACCTGGGTCATGCAGTTCGGGGCTCTGACATTGATAAGGAAGTTTTTACAGAATTCCAATTGAGAGACAAAGGGATAGATATCCTGTCTTTTGATGAGAGCAATGTCGAAGAGGGCTATACTTATATTGCAGGAAACGCATTTAAAGATGATCATGTTGAGATTAAGAAGGCGCTGGACAGCAACTTCACAGTCATCAGATATCATGAGTTCCTGGCTGAATTCATGAGTGAATTCACTTCTATCGCGGTTACCGGCGCACATGGAAAGACTTCTACGACCGGTCTGCTGAGCCATGTGATGAACGGTGATGTGGAAACCACCTTTTTAATCGGTGACGGTACAGGTTTCGGTTTGAAGCGCAGTGATTATTTCACATTTGAATCATGTGAGTACAAAAGACATTTCCTGAGCTATTATCCGGACTATGCCATCATTACAAATATCGATTTTGACCATCCTGACTACTTTAAAGATCTGGATGATGTCGTCGATGCATTCAATGATATGGCATCGCAGGTCAAAAAGGCGGTCATCGCTTTCGGCGGTGATGAGAATATCAATAAGATCAGTGTGGATGTGCCTCTTTACACTTACGGTATAGAAGGCGACTATGATGTCACTGCATCTAATATCACAACGACCGAAAAAGGTACGGCGTTCGATGTGACGATCGGTGCGGACTATAAAGACACATTTGTCATCCCGATGTACGGGGATCATCATGTATTGAATTCACTGTCTGTGATTGCCGTCTGTTACTTCGAATCATTGAATATGAAAAATATCAAAGAAGCATTTCTCACATTCGGAGGAGTGAAACGCCGTTTCAGCGAGACATATATTAACGATATGGTGCTTGTCGATGATTATGCGCACCATCCGAAAGAAATCAAAGCGACGCTTGAAACGGCGCGTAAAAAATATCCGGGAAGAGAAATCGTGTCAGTTTTCCAGCCGCATACTTTTTCCAGAACGGAAAAATTCCTGAATGAATTTGCCGAAGCACTGAACGAATCGGATAAAACATATATCGTGGATATTTTCGGTTCTGCAAGAGAAGCGGCAGGCAACTTGTCAAGTGCGGATTTAAGTGAACTGATACCCGGCGCCACCGTCTTGAACGATGACGATTTGGAATTATTGAATAATCACCAAAATGCAGTGATTATATTCATGGGTGCAGGGGATATTCAAAAATATGAAAAAAGATTTACAGAATTATTATCATAATTTGCAATAAATATGTTTACTCACAGCCGAATTAGGCTATTTTAAATAATGAATAAAAAATTGTCAAAAGAAGATGGAGGCGTTTGATTATGGATTGGCAGCTTATATTAGCCATTGCTGCAGGAATAGCGGCGATTGCTTTACTGATTGTTGCAATTGCAGTAGCTTATGTTTTACTACCTGTTAAAAAGAATTTAGATCATATTGCAAAAACACTGGATGGTGTGGAAGGCCAAATTCAAGGTATCACAAGAGAATCTACAGATCTACTTCATAAAGCAAACCGCTTGACTGAAGATGTTCAGGGTAAATCACAGAAACTGAATTCAGTTGTAGATGCAATTCAGGGCATGGGCGATTCAGTCAGCAACCTGAACAGTTCAGTGGACAGAGTGACAAACTCTATCACTCATAATATTTCACAAAATGAAGACAAGATTTCACAAGTTGTCCAGTGGTCCAACGTTGCAATGGAAGTTGCAGACAAATGGCAGATGAGACAGCGACGCAACAAGGCTTACAATACGAATACTCAGTCGGCTGAAGACGGTGAAAACCTGCCGGTGGCAGTGAATTCCCCTTCAACGGGAAATGATATTTCCGGCGAGAACCGTTGACAGACACTGTATAAAACTGAAAAGGAGGTCTTTATAAATTATGGAAACTTATAATAGAGATCGCCATTTACATGGTGTAGAGGAATATGAACAGCAGATCCACAGCACTACAGGCCGTGACTTCACGATTGGTCTTGCAATAGGGCTTGCGGTGGGTACAATCGGCGGTTTGTTCCTGGCACCGAAATCTGGTGATGCGCTAAGAGATGACATCTCTGATACAACGAACAGATTCACTCAGACTTTCAATTCAAAAGATGATGGCGGTGCTGATACTGAATCACTGAAAGCCAAGGCAGAACAGAAAACTGAAGAGTTGCGTTCCAAGCTTGAAGATAAAAAAGATCAGGCAGTTGCCAAGAAGAGCGAATTGAAGGAAAAACAGCGCATCAAGAATATGGATGAAGAAGAGATTCAGGCTCAAAAGAGGGCAATACAGGATGATGTAGCCGATAAGGGCGCACAAGATCCAAGGACGGTAGACATGTCCAAATATGCCGAAGAAGATAAAGATAATAAATAACACCGATTAGCCACATGTTTGACATGTGGTTAATTTTTTTATGTGATTATTACAACAATCAGTATAATTAAGATGCAATCACTGTCATATTCATGTTATTATTAAAAACAAACGCTTACATATTTATTCAGGAGGTGTACATATGACAGTAACTATTTACGATGTAGCACGTGAAGCAAAAGTCTCCATGGCTACAGTGTCCCGGGTACTTAACGGTAACCCCAACGTTAAGCCGGAGACGAGGAAAAAAGTTAAAGAAGTCATTAAAAGATTAAATTACAGACCCAACGCTGTTGCTCGGGGTTTGGCGAGCAAAAAGACGACGACAGTGGGCGTGATCATACCAGATATATCCAATCTGTATTATTCATCTTTGGCAAGAGGACTGGATGACATTGCCGAAATGTATAACTATCAGACAATCATTGCAAATACGGATAATGATCCGGAAAAGGAAAGAAATTCATTTTTAAACCTGATCAGCAAGCAGGTGGACGGTATCGTGTTTCTCGGCGGTACTCTAAATGATGAAACGATCGAAGACATCAAAGGATCGAATGTACCGGTCGTCATTTGCGGTACGAGCGAGAAAGATGCAAATCTGCCATCAGTAAACATCGATTATTTCAAAGCGATCAAAGAAGTTTCCAATCATTTATTTGAAAGTGGTGCGAAGGATATATTCTTCGTCAAGGCACTTTATTCCCAGCAGCTTGAACGTCACATTGAAGACGGGCTGAAAGAAGCTTACAAGGAAAATAATCTGCCGTTCAAAGAAGAGTACATTCAGGAAGTGGCCACTCATTACCAGGCAGGAAGAGATGTCTTCGACCGTCTAATCGAAGAGGAAAACATAGATGTGCTTATCACGATGAGTGATGAAGCGGCTGTAGGTATGCTGCACGGAGCACTGGACCGCGGCATCAGTTTCCCTAATAAACTGCAGCTCGTCAGCTGCAGCAACACGCACCTGGTGCACATGATGCGTCCGCCTGTAACGAGTATTGCGATACCACTTTATGATATCGGAGCTGTCGGCATGAGACTGCTGACGAAGTATATGAAGGATGAGCCGGTGGATGAGCCGAACGTGATTCTGCCATATATCATCGAGTACAGATCTTCAACAAAATAATAAAAACCTCTGGTTGGAGTCAATATATAACTCCAGTTAGAGGTTTTTATATTTGTTCCAGATACATCAGAATTCTCTGGAGCATACCTTCATTTTTTTCAGTGATATCGTTTTGCCGGGGTATTTCCTGGAAGTCACTTAGGTCATCTTCCCACAATGTCGGGAATTCGACCTTGCTTTTAGGCTGATACTTTTCCAGAAACGCTGCCGGCAGTGCACCGCGGGGTGCTGTTTCATCATTCATCGCCAGCCATATCTGTGCCCACATTCTCGGCACGACCTGCCATATATTATAACCGCCGCCGCCGACAGCAATCCATTTGCCGTCTGTATATTCGTCACTTAGCCGATTGACGATCCGAGGAATCTCTTCGTATGATTTCGAAGTCAGTGCGAGATGGGTCATAGGGTCCCTGTAATGGGCATCCACGCCGTTCTGGCTTAACAGAATATCCGGCTTGAATTTGATGATTGCATTTTCCAGGCTCTCTTCGAAAATACTTAAAAATGATTCATCTTCAGTAAAAGCATCGACCGGTAAATTGACTGAAAATCCGAATCCTGAATCGTCGCCTCTTTCCGTTGTGGATCCTGTACCCGGAAATAAATATCTCCCGGTCTCATGTATGGAGTAGGTCATCACTTCGTTGGTATTGTAGAAAGTAAATTGCACACCGTCTCCATGGTGGGCATCCGTATCGATATAAAGGACTTTCAGACCGTAATTCTTCCTCATATATTCAATGGCTACGGCTGAATCATTATAAATGCAAAATCCGCTGGCCCGGCCCGTGAAACCGTGGTGAAGTCCGCCGGCAAGACTCAGCACTTTTTTCGCATTGCCTTTCATCACTTCATCCACAGCGGTCAGTGTTGCTCCGACCAGCATTTTACTTTTTTCGTGCATATCATCAAAAGTTGGCGTATCGTCACTTGCGAGACCGTAACTTTCCATCTGGGACTCGGGAAGTGTGCCTTCACCGGCTTTTTTGACTGCTTCAACATAATCAGGCTGATGAACAAGCAATAGCTCCTCATCAGTCGCTTTTCTCGGTTTAATGATGTCTTCTTCTTTTAAAAATTCTGATGATGCCAGTAAATCAGTTGTCATTTTTACTCTCATTTGATTAAAGGGGTGCTGATCATTGAATCTGTATTCAAGCAATGATTTGTCATACACATATAATGGTTTCATCTCAAACCCATTTTATCAGGGGTCAGCACATTGAACCCCAGTTCCTGTAGTCTTTGTATTGCAAATTTCGGATTCATCGCCTGAACGCGTAATACAATGATTTTATTCCCTTTAGTTTCCTTATTCTTGTAAACTGACACACTGATTATTCTAATGTTCAAATCCTTGAAAACTTTTCCTATTTCATAAATGACACCTGTCTTGTCTTCGATATCTATCTCAATGATTGAACCGGGTTCTTTTATACCGGTCAGTTCAAGGAAGGTGTTCAGCATATCTTTTTGTGTAACGATACCGACGATTTTACCTTCTCTCAGCACAGGAATCGCACCGATCGCAAAATGATAGAAATCAAGGGCAATTTCCTCCACGAAGTCCAGAGGATGACAATAGGTCACGTTCGTCCTCATTATTCTGGATAGCGGCTGCTCCAGGTTCATACCGGGATCCTCATCAGACAGTACGGAAGGCAGTGTCATTTTAATATCTCTGTCTGAAACGATACCGACTAATTTATCCTCCACATTGGTGACGGGTACATGCCTGAATGAATACCGGCTCATCATATTGAGAGCCTCTTCGATTGTGTTTTCCGGGGACAGCGTCCGGACAGGCGATGTCATAATTCTTTCTACTAACATTTAATATCCTCCTCAGCATTAGAAAAAGAAGCGGTCTTTAAAACGGATTTTATCGAATGCCATCGTTTGCTCCCTTTTAATATTTTTGCCTATTCGTGCCATAAGCGTGTTGGCCGGGTGGGCTGTGATTTCAGGGTCATTGGTCTGAAACACTTCAAATCCGGCACTTGCCATCAAATTGATCATCATATCTTTATATTCGTAGACGCTGAGACTGTTATTTTTCAAATCCCAGTGCCAATAGTATTCAGTGGTGATTATAATATAGTTTTCTACAAACGAGTCTTCCATTGTCAGCTGAATCAAATTTTTTCCGATGCCGCCGCTGCGGTAGCCTAAAGATATCTCTACCGCCCCAAGTTCAATAAGGTAGGGCAGATTGCCGTCAGACCATCTTTCAAGTTCGTCAGGGTAATGGTAGGTGACATATCCTATAATACGGTCATCCTCACGCGCTATTATGATTCTGCCTTCATCGAGATCGGCGATTTCCAATATAGCTTCAAACTGATCCTTTGGTCTTCTGAAAGCATCCAAACCATCATCAAAGCTGTATGTTTTTAAAGTATCGCTGGAAACAGGTCCCTCGATCACTATTTTCCTGTCATTTAATGTGAGTATTTCCTGATGATAAGTTTTTTGGTGCTGCACAAATCACACCTCCTGAATAATAAGATTTAAAAATTTTGAAAAATACGTTAATATTATTATATACTATCATTAGAAATGAGAAAACTTATAGGGGGCTTTAAGATGAAAGTAGAGCATTACAAAGCAACGGATCAAAATCCTAACTTAACTGATTATAATGAGGTTTATGAAAACTTCAACTGGGATGAAATTGAAAAGAACTTTTCATGGTCTGAAACAAATAAATTCAACATGGCTTACGAAAGCATAGATAAACATGTTGAAGATGGTTATGGAGACAAAACTGCCTTCATTTACAAAAATGGAGATGAGAAATCAACGTATACATTCAAGGAGATGAAGGCAGCATCAAACAAAGCTGCGAATTTACTTAAAAATGAAGCCGGAGTTGAAAAGGGAGACCGTGTATTTATTTTCATGGCACGTTCACCTGAACTATATTTCAGCTTACTGGGCACTTTAAAGATCGGTGCGATTGTCGGGCCGTTATTTGAAGCATTCATGGAAAAGGCTGTTAAAGACAGAATGTACAACAGTGAAGCTAAAGTGATTGTCACGACTCCTGAACTGGTTGACCGCATTCCGGTGGATGATCTGCCGAATCTGGAAAAGGTCGTTGTCGTCGGTGAAACGGACAATGATGAACATCTTAATTTCAATTCAGCATTTGAAAAAGCATCTGAAGAATTCGATATAGAATGGCTGGATAAGGAAGATGGCATGATTCTTCACTATACAAGTGGCTCCACAGGGCAGCCTAAAGGTGTCCTTCATGTCCAGTATGCAATGGTCCAGCAGTACATTACGGGTAAATATGTACTGGATCTGAAAGAAGATGATGTGTACTGGTGTACTGCAGACCCGGGCTGGGTGACAGGTACATCTTACGGTATATTCGCTCCATGGCTGAACCGTGCGACAAATGTTGTCGTCGGCGGGAGATTCTCACCTGAATCATGGTACGGGGCAATTGATGAATTGAATATCACAATCTGGTACAGTGCGCCGACTGCACTCCGTATGCTGATGGGTGCAGGAGATGAAGTAATTAAGCAATATGATTTAAGTTCCTTGCGACATGTACTATCAGTAGGGGAGCCCTTGAATCCTGAAGTGGTCAAATGGGGCATGGATGTCCTTGGTTTAAGAATTCACGACACTTGGTGGATGACTGAAACGGGGGCCCATATGATTACCAACTTCCCGGCTATGGATATTAAAGCCGGTTCGATGGGTAAACCGGTGCCTGGAGTTGAAGCGGCAATCATCGATGATGAGGGCAATGAGCTTCCGGCAAACAGAATGGGCAACCTTGGCCTTAAAGCTGGCTGGCCTGCAATGATGAGAGAAGTATGGAAGAATAAACCGAAATATGATTCTTATTTCATCGGCGAATGGTATGTATCCGGCGACTCGGCCTATAAAGATGAAGACGGTTATTACTGGTTCCAGGGCAGAGTGGATGATGTAATCATGACTGCCGGTGAAAGAGTCGGACCGTTCGAAATCGAGTCCAAACTCGTAGAACATCCGGCTGTACAGGAGGCGGGCGTAATCGGTAAGCCTGACCCTGTCAGAGGTGAAATCGTCAAAGCATTCATCGCTCTCCGTGAAGAGTATGATGAATCAGATGAGCTGAAAGAAGAAATCAGAGTGTTTGTAAAAGAAGGTCTCGCTGCACACGCTGCACCGAGAGAAATCGAATTCAAGGATAAACTGCCGAAAACACGCAGCGGTAAAATCATGCGCCGCGTATTGAAGGCATGGGAACTGGATTTGGATGCGGGAGATCTTTCCAGCATGGATGATGACTAAACTTTTGACCCCCCCTCAATTTTGAGAGGGGTTTTATTTTGAAGATGAGCACTCTGACTCTTCAATTGGTAAAGAAGCTGAACCAAAAGGATGTAATGAAAAATCATATTATCAGAATTAACTTATAATGCGTTGTTTGTGGAAGAATTCACTTAGATATGTCATAATTAATGGGTAAGTGTTATGCCTCTGCATAACGGAATATTATTCTTTAGGAGATGAGATAATGGCACATTTAACAGATCAGGAAATTGCTGCTAAAGCTGAGATTCAACCGATAGAAGATATCGCAGCTAAAGCGAATATTCCTAATGAGGCCTTGGAACTTCATGGTAAATATAAAGCGAAAGTAGACATTCATCAGATTGAAGGAGACGAAAATAAATCTAAAGTTGTTTTAGTTTCTGCGATGAACCCGACTCCTGCCGGAGAAGGTAAATCTACTGTAACTGTTGGTTTATCAGACGCGTTCAACAAATTAGAGAAAAATGTTATGGTTGCATTGCGCGAGCCATCATTAGGTCCTGTTATGGGTGTTAAAGGTGGAGCTACCGGCGGTGGCCAGGCACAAGTATTGCCGATGGAGGAAATCAACCTTCACTTCAACGGTGACCTGCATGCTATCACAACAGCCAACAACGCTCTTTCCGCGTTCATTGACAATCACATTCACCAAGGTAACAAACTGAATCTTGACCCTCGTCGTGTTTCATGGAAGAGAGTAATTGACATGAACGACCGTGCGCTGCGTCAAGTAGTTGTAGGTCTTGGCGGACCAAGCCGCGGTGTACCACGTGAAGATGGTTTTGATATCACGGTTGCAAGTGAGATCATGGCTGTACTTTGTCTGGCAACAGACATCATGGATCTTAAAGCAAAATTGGGTGATATGATCATTGGTTACACTTATGACAGAAAACCTGTAACTGCTAAAGAGCTTGAAGTTGAAGGTGCACTTGCTTTACTTCTTAAAGAAGCAATCAAACCAAACCTTGTACAGACTATGGAAGGTACACCTGCTTTAATCCATGGTGGACCATTCGCAAACATTGCACATGGCTGTAACTCTTTAATTGCTACAAACACAGCACGTAAACTTGCTGATATTGTAGTAACTGAAAGTGGTTTCGGTTCCGACCTTGGCGGAGAGAAATTCATGAACATCAAAGCGCGTAAAGGTGACTTCAAACCTGACGTTATCGTACTTGTTGCGACTATCCGTGCGCTTAAGATGAACGGTGGCGTTGCTAAAGCTGCTTTAGGCGAAGCAAACGTTGATGCTCTTAAAGAAGGTATTGTAAACTTAGGTAAACACATTGAGAACGCTCGTAAATTCGGTGTTGAGCCGGTTGTTGCATTAAACGACTTCGTTACAGACACTGATGAAGAGAGAGACTTTGTATTAGACTGGTGTAAGGGGCAGAACGTACGCGTTTCACTTACTCAGGTTTGGGAAAAAGGCGGCGAAGGTGGCGTCGACCTTGCGAACCAGGTACTTGAAGTCCTTGATCAGCCACAGGAGTTCAAACACCTTTATGACCTTGAATTGCCAATCGATCAGAAAATCGACAGGATTGTTAAAGAAGTATACGGCGGGGAAGGTGTAGTTCTTACTGCTAAAGCTCAAAAGCAGCTTGAAGAAATCGAAGCGAACGGTTTCGGAAACTTACCGGTCTGTATGGCTAAATCACAGTACTCACTGAGTGATGATCCGAAAAAACTTGGTCGTCCTGAAGGATTCACTGTAACGGTAAGAGAACTTAACGTTAAAGCTGGTGCTGGTTTCGTTGTTGCCCTTACAGGTGACATCATGACTATGCCTGGTTTACCGAAAACTCCATCTGCTGTTAACATGGATGTTGACGCAGAAGGTAACTCAAAAGGTTTATTCTAATAAATGAAAAAAGAGATCGGCCGATCGGCCGATCTCTTTTTATGCTTTAATTGAAGTTAATCATCATCGTCGTCGTCATCATCATCATCTCTGCTTGATGAACCCCCGACTGAATAACGATTGTCATATGTGTTGGTCACTGTGCCTCTCAGAGATGAATTGGGCAGACCTTCATCATCAAAAGCAGCACCCATTCTTGATTGTATTGCAGGGTCATTTAAACTGCTCTTGTCGGTGAGTCTTGTATCTTCTGCGACAGGGCCGGTAATCGGTTTGTCAAGATTTTTTTCACAGTCGCTTTCTGTTTCCATCGTAAGCGCGCAATATTCCATCTCTCTGACTGAATCCGGCTGTTGGAATGAAACGCCGCGTCCCATCTGATCCGGTGCGAGAGCAATCAGTTCCTGAGTCAGGTTACGCCAGTTATATATATGGAGGTACTGTTCGCCTTCATAGCCGGAAACCTGTGGGATGTTTTCATCATATCCCATCCACAGTCCCAGTGTGACATCAGGGTTGTAACCCATGAACCAAGAGTCGACGAATGAGTTGGATGTACCGGTCTTGGCTGCAAAATCATATTCATTCTCGATGCTGCGATAGAAATCTTCGATATGATATGCAGAACCTGAAATAAAGGATTCCTGAAGCATATAAGACATCAGATATGCAGTTGAATCTTTGAACACTTCATTTTTAACAGGTTCGTGTTCGTAAACAACCTCGCCGTCAGGGCTCGTAATACTTTCAATCATATAACCTTCTGTAAAACTGCCGTCCTGTGCAAAGCTTGAGAATGCATCCACGTTTTCCTGAACTGTCATGTTATTCGTACCCAGCGGCAGGGAAGCAAATCCACGGCCTTCATAGTCGAATAGTGTATCAGGCAGCGGCAGATTCATACGCTCGAAATACTCCTGAGGATTTTCTTCACGTACATCTGCCCATAATCTCAGTGTACTCAAGTTGTATGAGTTGCTGAGTGCATGTTTTGTAGAAACAAGGCCGAATTCTTCTTCGTAGTCATAGTTGGCAGGCTCATAACCGTTATAGCTGAACTTTTCATCCAGCAATACAGTGTCGGGAGCAACTATGCCTTTGTCGATTGCAGGTCCGAATGTAATCAGCGGTTTCATAGTTGAACCGATCTGACGGTCCGTCTGCGTAGCGTGGTTGACAGATGACGCATCATGGTCACGACCGCCGATGAAGCCTAATATTTTGCCACTGCTGTTTTCTTTCAATATTGCGCCTACTTCGTGATGCATCATTTCCTCTTCCTGATCAGACTCTTCGTCTATATCAATCGCATCTTCAGAACTTCTGTCACCATAATAATAGAAGTTATCATCTTTGACATCCTGCATGGTGTCATAGATTTCCTTATCAATGGTTGAAGTGATGTGATAGCCCTGATAGCGGAGAGCCTGGTTTGCCTGTTCTGTGTAGTCCTG
>DEQG01000054.1 GCA_002360325.1 Salinicoccus sp. UBA3372
AAAGTAAGACCATCAGTAAAACCAATCTGTGAGAAATGTAAAGTTATTCGCAGAAATGGCAAAGTTATGGTAATCTGTGAAAACCCTAAGCATAAACAGAAGCAAGGATAAAATAAACGGAGGTGTAAAACTATGGCTCGTATAGCAGGAGTTGACGTACCACGTGATAAACGTGTCGTAATTTCTTTAACTTATATTTACGGAATTGGCAACACTAGAGCAGAAGAAATCGTAGCTAAAGCTGGCGTATCTGATCAAACACGTGTTAAAGACCTGACTGAAGAAGAACTGAACAAAATTCGTGAAGTTATCGACAGTTATAAAGTAGAAGGTGACCTTCGCCGTGAGCAAAACCTAGACGTTAAACGTTTAATGGAAATTGCTTCATATAGAGGTATTCGTCACCGTCGCAGCCTACCAGTACGCGGACAGAAGACAAAAAATAATGCCCGTACTCGTAAAGGCCCAGTTAAAACAGTAGCAAACAAGAGAAAATAATTTAAAGTAAAGGAGGAGTAATGATGGCTCGTAGACAACAAAGTCGTAAGCGTAAGGTGAAAAAGCATATAGAGGCGGGCGTTGCGCACATCCGCTCAACATTCAATAACACGATTGTTACAATCACTGATGAATTTGGTAATGCTTTATCATGGTCATCAGCAGGTGCTCTAGGATTTAAAGGTTCTAAGAAATCAACACCATTCGCAGCTCAGATGGCTTCAGAAACAGCTTCTAAAGCAGCAATGGAGCATGGCCTTAAAACAGTAGAAGTTACAGTTAAAGGTCCTGGTGCCGGTCGTGAAGCAGCTATTCGTGCATTACAGTCAGCAGGTTTGGAAATCACTGCAATTAAAGATGTTACACCTGTACCTCACAATGGTTGCCGTCCACCTAAACGTCGCCGTGTGTAAGGCTTAATTTGTGACATCAAATCATATATAATAGAACACATGGTTGCATAATATTTTCGGCGTTTAAAGGGAGGAAAAGTAACTAATGATAGAAATCGAAAAACCTAGAATTGAAACAGTGGAAATATCGGAAGATTCTAAGTTTGGTAAGTTTGTTGTTGAACCTTTGGAAAGAGGCTATGGAACAACTCTTGGAAACTCCTTACGTCGCATACTATTGTCATCTTTACCAGGTGCGGCTGTAAAAACGATAGAAATAGAAAATGTACTTCATGAATTCTCAACGGTTGATAATGTAGTCGAAGATGTCACTACGATTATCACCAACATTAAACACCTTGCACTTAAGATTTATTCTGAAGAAGAAAAAACTTTGGAAATAGATGTTTCAGGTGAAGGTGAAGTAAAAGCTTCAGATATCACTCATGACAGTGATGTTGAAATTTTGAACCCTGATCTTAAAATCGCAACTGTAAGCAGCGGCGGTGTGTTCAGGATGAGAATGATCGCGAATCGCGGCCGTGGATATACCTTGTCCGATGACAATAAGAGTGAACTATCCATCGGTGTTATCCCGGTAGACTCCATCTATACTCCAATTGAGAGAGTCAACTACACTGTTGAGAACACACGTGTAGGCCAGATGACAAACTTTGACAAGTTGACGCTGGATGTTTGGACTGACGGTTCGATTACACCGCAAGAAGGAGTTTCACTATCCGCTAAAATTATGACTGAGCATTTGAATATCTTTGTCGGCTTGACTGATGAAGCACAAAATGTAGAAATCATGATTGAAAAAGAAGAAGACCAGAAAGAAAAAGTACTTGAAATGTCTATTGAAGAATTAGATTTATCCGTACGTTCTTACAACTGCTTAAAGCGTGCTGGAATCAATTCTGTTCAGGAGCTTACTGATAAAACAGAGGCGGACATGATGAAAGTCAGAAACTTAGGACGCAAGTCTCTGGAAGAGGTTAAGTTCAAATTGGAAGACCTCGGACTGGGACTCCGCAAAGAAGACTGATAAAGGAGGTTATTTCACATGGGCTACAGAAAATTAGGCCGTACTTCAAGCCAGAGAAAAGCAATGTTACGTGACCTTGCAACTTCATTGATTGTGAGTGAACGCATCACTACAACTGAGCAGCGTGCAAAAGAACTGCGCAGTGTCGCAGATAAACTTGTAACTCTTGGTAAGCGTGGCGATATCGCTGCGAGACGTCGTGCAGGTCAAACAGTGCGCAACGTTGAAATTCTTAATGAAGATGGAACAACTCAAGATGCACTTCAAAAATTATTTAATGATATTGCTCCACGTTTTGAAGATCGTCAAGGTGGATATACAAGCATTAAAAAATTAGGCGAACGTCGTGGTGACGGTGCTGAACTTGTTATCATCGAGTTTGTTGAAGGTGCAGTTGCAACTTCAGAAGATGCTGAATAATTAAAAGCAGAGTGAGTGTTAAAATAAAAAGAACAAGATTCTTTTTGTTTAGCTCTACGTATCCTGCAGGCTATAATGAATAAACGCGCGGCTCTTATGCAGGGTACGCGCTTTTTTTACATAAAAATGGTGGTGGAGAAGATGATAGAAATTAACAACTTAACATATCAATATCAGGCAGATGCCCCTAAAGTGCTTGATGACGTAACTCTATCATTTAAATCCGGGGACTGGGTCTCTATCATCGGACATAACGGATCGGGAAAGAGTACCCTTGTCAAAATAATGATGGGTATTCTGGAAGAGTATCAAGGTGATATTTTTATAGACGGTAATAAGCTGAGCAAGGATAATATAGCTGATTACCGTGAGAAACTTGCCATCGTTTTCCAGAATCCGGACAATCAGTTTGTCGGTGCAACTGTGGAAGATGATGTCGCTTTCGGTCTTGAAAATCAAGGGCTTCCCAGAGAAGAAATGATTGAAAAGACCGAGGCTGCGCTGACTGCTGTCAATATGCTGTCATACAGAAAGCATGCACCGGCCAGATTGTCAGGCGGACAGAAGCAGCGTGTGGCCATCGCAGGGGCCCTTGCGATGGAACCTGACGTGCTTATACTGGATGAAGCGACTTCAATGCTTGATCCCGAAGGCCGTAAAGACATATTGAATATTCTTGATGACATCCACCATCAGAGAAAAACAACATTGATATATATCACCCATGATCTGAGTGAGATTGAAAAAAGTGATTATGCTGTCATCATGAAAGACGGTCAGGTGCTCAATCAAGGGTCGATTGAACATATTTTCAGTGATACCGATACATTGATAAAAAGCAGACTTGTACTTCCTTATCAGATGCAGATATCCCGTGCACTTCTAAAGGGTGAATATGTTACACACAGTGAGTTGGTGGAGAAACTATGAACATTGAAGTGAATGCACTGACCAGCATTTATCACTATAGGACGCCCTTTGAACATATCGCTTTGGATGAGATGACAACGACATTCGAACAGGGCAAGTATTATGCCGTGATTGGACGGACAGGCAGCGGGAAATCTACATTGATTCAGCATTTGAACGGACTGATTCTGCCGACGAGAGGCAATGTCCAGGTTGGAGATCTGCTGCTGAATAAGAAGACGAAGCAGAAAGTGATCCATCAGGTAAAAAAACACGTAGGCATGGTCTTCCAATTTCCCGAGCATCAATTGTTTGATGAAACAATCTTAAAAGATGTGATGTTCGGGCCGCTCAATATGGGACTGTCCCGGGAAGAAGCACAGGAAAGAGCCGAAAAATATTTATCATTGCTTGGTGTACCGCTTGACCAGGTCGGCAGGTCGCCTTTTGATCTGTCCGGCGGGCAGATGCGTAAAATTGCCATTGCAGGCATTCTTGCGATGGAGCCGGAAGTGCTGATCGTGGATGAACCGACAGCGGGGCTTGACCCGAAAAGTCATATCGAAACGATGAGGCTGTTCAAAGAGATTCAGCAGGAATTCAATATTACCATCATACTCGTCACCCATGACATGAATGATGTTTTCGAATATACAGATGAAGTGAAATTGCTCGGTTCTGGAAAACTGATCAAAGAAGGCAGGACACTCGATGTTTTAACCGATGAAGAACTGCTGACCGACCACTATCTTGAGATTCCGGATGTTGTGAGACTGGCTCATGATGTCAGGAAAAAAGGTGTGGAGCTCAGCAGGATGCCGCGTAATACCGATGAGTTCATCAGCCTCTACAAGGATTGGAGGGATGAACGTGCTTAGTAATATGCTGCTTGGACGTTATATTCCGGGTAACAGTTTCATCCATCAGATGGACCCCAGGGCAAAAATAATTTCAGTGCTGCTCTTCATGGTCATCGTATTTTTTGCAAACCACTGGCTGGGTTATCTACTGCTGATTTTATTCATGCTCGCAGTGATTAGGATTGCACAGATCAATATCTTCTTTCTATTCAATGGATTGAAGTTACTGTTTTTCATTCTGATATTCACTTTTCTGCTGCATATATTTTTCACCAGAGGCGGCACGACATTATTCGAGTGGGGTTTTATTCAAATAGACTCTGAAGGGGTCATAACCGGCATATACATTACAATCCGTCTGGTGATGCTGTTAATCATTACAACGATTCTGACCCTCACAACGAGCCCTATAGAGCTTACAGACGCCATTGAAAATCTTGGCGCACCGCTTAAGAAGATAAGAGTGCCGATGCATGAGCTTGCGATGATGATCTCAATCAGTCTGAGGTTCATACCGACACTGATGGATGAAACGGAGAAAATCATAAAGGCGCAGAGTGCCAGAGGTTCGACTTTTATGACCGGCAAGCTGAAATCGAGGGTCAATGCACTCATTCCGATTTTCATCCCTTTGTTCATCTCTGCATTTAAAAGAGCGGAGGAGATGGCCGTCGCCATGGAAGTGCGCGGCTATAAGGGTGAAGAAGGCAGAACAAGCTACCGTGAACTGAAGTGGGAACTTAAGGATACTTTGGCTATTGTAATCTTTATACTTTTTGGTATGATGTTATTTTTAGTAAGGATGTGACATGGGTAAATGCGGATTTTACTCAAGCTCAGCTATAACGGGAAAGATTTTCACGGATTCCAGTACCAGCATAATTACAGGACTGTCCAGGGCGTCATCGAGAAAGCTCTGAAGAAGATGCATAAGACCTCTGTCCGGATTCATCCATCTTCACGGACGGACAGAGGAGTGCATGCACTCGAACAATACTGTCATTTTGATACGGAACTGAATATCGAACCTGAGCAGTGGCAGTACATTTTGAACAGGGTCCTGCCGGATGATATCAACATCGGGGAAGCGAAAGAGATATCCACGGATTTTCATTCCCGTTTTCATTCGAAAGGCAAGACATACAGGTACAGGATATATACAACCGAAGCGGTTAATCCCTTTTACTTCGGACTGAAGACCCACTATCCGGATAAACTGGATAGACAGAAGATGCAGGCAGCGATGGACCCATTCATCGGTACGCATGACTTTACAAGCTTCTCCAGCGCGAAAGCTGAGATTAAAAATAAAGTCCGGAACATTTCTGAATTCAGAATCGAAGAGACTCAGGACGGCTTCGACTTTGTCATCACGGGCAGCGGATTCCTCTATAATATGGTGAGAATCATGGTCGCCTATGTCATTCAGGTCGGTGCCGGGAAAAGAGAAGCGGCGACCGAAGAGATCATTTCAAAGAAAGACCGGACGATCGTACCCAGAACCGCACCGGCGGAAGGTCTTTATTTGGAAAAAGTGTATTTTGATCAAACGGTAAAAAGTAATTAAATCAGTAATTGATATTGACAAATACTCAATATAATAGTATTATAATTAACGGTATAA
>DEQG01000083.1:0-1808 GCA_002360325.1 Salinicoccus sp. UBA3372
CCGGATTCTTGAAATCTGTCCGGTCCTCTTCATCATTTACTTCTCATCATAGGTGTTCAGTGCGTTGACACCATGAGCCATCACGGATTCCGCTCTCAGATCTGCCGCAACCATGATTGTTTCTGCCAGCTCTTCTTTAGAAACACCGGGTTTCTTCGCATTATTGACGTGAATGTCGATGCAGTAAGGACAGCCTGCAACATGCGCGACTGCGACCGCAACGGGTTCTTTCATCTTCTGAGGGATTACGCCGTCCGCAACTGCCGCCTTGTCGAATGCCGCAAAGTTTTTGGATCAGCCGGTGCGAGTTCGGCAACTCGGACAACCTGTTAATGTTGGATTTCTGATATGGACTTTCCTGCGACATATTTCTGCACTCCTTGAATTTTCAGAATATTAAATTATTCCTAATGGGTACGATATACAAAGAGACGCCATGACTCGTTTTTTATGTCCGGTTTTATTTTACTGATATTCGTTTGAAGGCTGATATAATTGATACAACAACATTCAGGAGGGCTTACTGTGAAGAAAAAGAAAATCCAGAAGACGAATGCAATGCGTCAGCTTGAAAAGGAAAAAATTGATTATACGATACACGAATACGCATGGAACGAAGATAACCTGGATTCCGGAAATGCCGCCGAACATGTGACTGTACCTTATGAAAAGATTTATAAAACGATGGTTGCCACCGGCAATCAGACAGATGAAATTGTTGCCTGCATTCCGGCCGAATCCAAACTCGATCTTAAAAAGCTTGCTGCAGTGAGCGGCAATAAGAGAGTCGATATGCTGAACATCAACGACCTTGAAAAAACGACCGGTTATATACGGGGCGGCTGTTCGCCGGTTGGCATGAAGCGTCAGTTTCCGACTTATATCGCAGCGGCGGCTGATTCACTCGACACCATCGTCATCTCTGCCGGCAAAAGAGGCATGCAGATGGAAGTGGTTCCGGATGCGCTGATTCAGATTACCGGCGGAGAATACGCAGACATCACTTAAAAAGCGGGACACAAAATTGTGTCCCGCTTCATTATTTCTGAATTATATTCTGTCTCTGTCCTGACCTGGATAATCCGGGTCCTGACCGGATTTTCTGTTTCTTACTTCACGTCCGCCGCTATCCGTTTCATCAATGTCCACTTCTTCACGGCGGACATCTTCGGATACATGTTCAGTGTCCTGTACTTTATCTTTTCTGACGACGACTTCTTCGTCGACGACACTTTCTTTATCGACGTTTACCTTTTCTTCTGAAACAGGAATGTGGATGGAGTCATCATCTGTCAGGTCATCTTCCATGCCGCCTGCTCTCCGTTCACCGTCGACCGATCTTCTTTCAATTGTGACTTCATCACGTTCAACCGGTACATCGAATTCCTGATGGTCTGTTTCAACGTGTTTATCTACATTGACTTCACCGGTCCTGACATTTTCCTTATCGACTTTCAGACGCTCCTCTCTGAGCTGCAGCCTTTCTTCTTCAGAAAGATTGTTCCATTCATCTTCCGTCAGTCCATAATTATCATCGGTTACTTTTTCATCAATATCGTATGCACCTTCACGTTCACCGAGTGCATTTTCACGGTCGGAGTCAGGTACGAACTGGTCACTGCGTCCTGGCACATCATCTTCCAGTGCCCGATTATCGACATCACTCCGTGCCTTCGTCTGTTCTTCCATATCCACCGGCTGCGTTGTGCCGACACCGTAATCCTCTTGGCCCGGAGTTGTATCTTGATTGACATCTTTGCCAAATTCATCTTTTTCTATTGAGCCGTCATTGCCTGCATAAATGTCGG
>DEQG01000083.1:1964-5694 GCA_002360325.1 Salinicoccus sp. UBA3372
CTGCCATCGGACGCTTTAAAATTAACTTCTGTATAGTTTAATGAATCTCCCGCAAGTTCCCTGTCACCGACAACAGTCATAGCGTTTTCCATTACACCATCCGCTTTCAATTGCTCTATTCTTCTAAGCAGTTCTTCTTCAGTCGCAAATGTTTCAATGTTACGCATAATTAAAAACCTCCATTTAATTTCAATCTTTACCCAATTATTTTTGGTGATTAAATTCATATGGCAGTTCTTTCATGATGAATGTTTTATGCATATAATTAACATATACCCGCACATATTTTTTATAAACAAAGAATTTCTTGATTTTATTTACATCGGTATGATAAAGGGTAACGGATGTAATATATATAGATGAAGGGGATGTTAAAATGACTCGGAAAAATGCATCACAATCTGCCGGCAATAAAATTCTTCTGTCCGGTGTATTGATTGGTATCGGCACTATGGCACTCATTGATGAAATCATATTCCACCAGCTGCTGCAGTGGCATCACTTCTTCGATTTCAACACTATGCAGTTCGGCATTTTCTCAGACGGCCTGTTAAACGCATTTGCACTGTTCGCCATCGTCGCAGGCATTTTCCTTTTTGCGCATGTGACCAAGTTATACAGCTACTCCCGTCTCAGGTGGTGGGGAGGCATCTTCATCGGACTCGGTTCTTTCCAGCTTGTTGACGGCACCATCAATCACAAAGTATTCGGCATCCATCAGATCCGTTACGGGGTGGATATTCTGCAATACGATATCGCCTGGAATGCTTCGGCGATTTTACTTCTCGTCATCGGCATCGTCATGTGGCTTAAAACAAGAAAAAACACAGCTTCAAAGGCGGGAGGCTAAAATATGGAACACCATGCAGTCCATGAATACTTTCCGCTCATACAAAATATGGTCATTTTGTTCGCTGCGATTTTAATCATCGGTTATATCGGTGCGATGGCGGTTTCAGGAAGGAAATTCAAATCGTGGCCGGTAAGACGTTTATTATTATGGACATTGGGTCTTGTCACTGCAGCCAGTGCTTTTGCCGGACCCGTCGGCGATGCTTCACATGAGAATTTCATCGCCCATATGTCCGGACATCTGATGCTCGGCATGCTTGCACCGATATTCCTTGTGTACAGCAAACCGATGACACTGCTGCTCCGCACGCTGTCGACGGAATACGCCAAAACGGTGAGCCGTTTTTTGAACACGAATTACGCAAAAGTGATCACCAATCCTTTTGTTGCGTCAATTTTAAATATCGGCGGTCTGTTTCTGATCTATAAGACCGGGCTGTATGTATGGATGCATGAAAGTATTCTTTTATTCATCATCGTCCATCTGCACGTATTCCTCGCCGGCTATCTGTTTACGATCAGTCTGATATACGTGGACGTCACTTCACACAGATATGCGTACTGGTACCGGGCGCTTGCCCTCGTCATTGCGCTCGGATTCCATAAAGCACTGTCGAAGCTCATCTATCAGAGTCCGCCCCGGATGGTGCCGGTGGATGAAGGCCGGTCCGGTGCGATGCTGATGTACTATGGCGGTGATGTCGTCGATCTGATACTGATCGTCATCCTGTGCCTGCACTGGTACAGGGCACGGACGCCGAAAAAAGCGCGCAGCCGTAACATTATTCTGCAGAAATGATAAAAACCTGAACAGCTGTTGTTCAGGTTTTTAGTATGAGTTGAGCTTTTTTATTATTAAATTGGAGCAGCTACAGATTGAACTTTTCTTTCAGGTAATTGATATCTTCTGCAATTTTGTCCGTCTCGTAGCCAATATCGTAATTATATTCCAATACAAGATCGGCATCCGGCGCATGTTTCTGATGCAGTGTGATGAATTCATCGAAATTCAGTGACCCGTCTTTGATTCTATTATGATCATCATGTAAACCGTCATTATTATGAAGGTGGAAATGTGTAATCTTATCGGCAAGGGAGACGATGACATTTTCCATATCCCAGCCGTTCGCATGGACATGCCCGATATCAATCAGAACATTGTTCTCTTCAATTTTAGCCATGGCGATGAATTCCTCTTCATCAAGCAGCATATTGTCCTTACTTTTGACGCCTGCATTTTCAATCAGGATTTCAACGTCCGCTTCTTTACAGATTTCATTCAGTTCATGCAGATTTTTAGTGCTCTGTTCAATGGCTTCAGTCTTGTTATCTTCATTGATTTTCTTGTTGTTATGATGGAATACAAGATGGTGGATGCCGAGTGACCTGCACAGTTCCAGCGTCTTATCAACCTGTTCCATACTGTATTCGTAGCTTTCTGTACCTTTCGGTGCACTGTGTTCAACTTTGAAGTACGGCCCATGGACGGTAAGGTGTCTGTTTTCAATCAATGGTTTAAGTGCTTCGATATCTCTGTTGAATGCCTCATTCTCCCAGTTCGGAAAGATTTCCAGACCGAAATTGATGCCTGTTTCCTTATTCATTACTTCTTCCAACGACTTGAGTCCTGAATCGATGAATGTATTTGTGCTCAGTAAAATATTCATAATCACTTCTCCATATATTTATAGTTTAGTTCTGTTTTCTTATTAAAGATATGCACATGCTTTCTGTCGAACTTTATGCCGATTTCTTTACGGTCTATGACTTCAGGCGCCATGACGACAATTTCCTCATCTGCGATTTTTATCGTATGTGCCACTTCTGCGCCGAAATTCTCGGTAAAGATCACTTTGCCTTTAATGTCATAATCTTCATCTGTCGCGAGTTCCATGTTCTCAGGACGGATCCCCAGGTACACTTCCGTATTATTCAGATCATCACTGATTGTCGAAACTTCAGATATATCAATATTCTGATCTTCATAATGGAATCTCGAATCTCTGATGATGCCGCTCAAAATATTCATCGGCGGGGAACCGATGAATTTTGCCACGAAAATGTTTCTCGGATGGTGATAGACATTTTCCGGTGTATCCGCCATCTGGACCGCACCTTTGTTCAAAACGACAATTCTGTCACCCAGCGCCATCGCTTCCACCTGGTCATGCGTCACATAGACGAATGTCTGTTTGAACTCCTTGTGTAACTTGAGGAGCTCACGGCGCGCCCTCACACGAAGCTTCGCATCCAGGTTGGACAGCGGTTCATCCAGCAGGAAATAATCGGATTTCTTTACGGTCGCTCTTGCGAGCGCAACCCTCTGCCTCTGTCCGCCGGAAAGATCTTTCGGCATCCGCTTCCGGTACTGATCGAGTTCGAGCATGCCGAGCACTTTATTCAGTCTTTCCTGTCTGTCCGGTTTGCTGATGCCGTTTCTTTTCAAAGCATAAGTAATGTTATTTTCAACGGTCATATGCGGATACAATGCATAGTTTTGGAACACCATCGCCACATCCCGGCCGCCGGACGGGAGATGTGTCACTTCCCTCTTTCCGAGATGCACCTCGCCTGACGTCACCGGTTCAAGTCCGGCAATCATTCTTAAAATCGTCGATTTTCCGCAGCCTGACGGTCCGAGGAAAATGATTCTTTCGCCGGCTTTTATTTCCAGGTTCAAATCTTTGATGACCGTCGTGTCACCGTAACTCTTTTCTATGTTTTTCAATGTAATGTTTTTCATTTATATAAGCGCTCCCTATTTAATACCACTTGAAGAGAAAGTATTAATGATATATCTCTGGAAAATCAGATATAAAATCAATGGTATGGCCATTGTAATCACTGACAGAGCCATTGCTATCGTGAAATTCGTGCC
>DEQG01000083.1:5830-7386 GCA_002360325.1 Salinicoccus sp. UBA3372
GGCCTGACGATCGGCAGCACGTGGTCCTTCATGATGTTGAATGTCGATATGCCGTCAATCTGCGCCGCTTCAATCAGAGGTTTCGGTATGTTGCGCATTGCCTGAGTCAGCATGAATATGCCAATCGCGTCAGCGAGCTGCGGCAGAATGACGCCCCACACACTGTCAATCAGATCAAATTCCGAGATGATCAGGTAGTTCGGTATCATCGTTACCGTGAACGGGATGAATATCGTACTGATCAAAAGGAAGTATGTGGCCTTTTTGAATTTGAAATGGAAATAAGTCAATGCAAAAGCGGCCAGAAATGATGTGACCATTTTAAATGCAGTGATGACACTCGCTATGATGAACGTGTTCAGTGTAATGCGGAATAAAGGGATCGTATCCTCGAGATCCACATAGTTCTCAAGTGTAAATGGATTCGGTATGAGACTGATCGTCGATGAATATGCATCCGACAGATGTTTGAACGAATTTGAAACCGCAAAAAGGATCGGATACAGCGCAAGCAGTATGAATATGATGATGATCAGATGAAATATATACTTGTTAATTTTCATAGTGTACGTTCCTTTCTACAAACAGGAACTGAAGCGCAAGCAATACTACAAATATGACCAGTGTAATGACGGAACTTGCCGCTGATACTCCTGTATTGAACAAGTCGAAAGCTTCCTGATATGAATGATAGATTAAGTTGCTGCTCAAATAGTTCGGTCCGCCCTGTGTCACGACCCGGATCGGTGTGAACACATACTGCAGGCCCTGGACGATCGTCATAATCAATATATAAAACCCCGTGGCCGAGCTCATCGGTATGATGATGTCGGTGAATATCCTGAATTTTGATATTTTATCCAGCTTTGCCGCCTCGATGATCTCATTCGGTATGCCGACGATGCCNNTAAAGGACGATAAAGTTATAACCGAACACCTTCCATGCAACGATGAGGCTTAAGACGACGATGACCGTCCCTTCCGTCACTGTCCAGTTCGGTATCGACAGTCCCGCCCATCCAAGCACGGTCGCGACAGGNNCCGGAAACAGGATTTAAAATCCACAGGAACAACATTGAACCGACGACCAGTGATATGACTGAAGGTGTGAAAATCGCAGCTTTATAAATCGGTTTCCACCTGTCGATCAGGTGAGCGATGATATAGGCGAAAATATAAGTGACCACTGTATTCAGCAGCACGAACAGAATGATGTACTGAAAGGTCTGAAAGATGATTTTCCTGAATGTTTCGCTTTGAAAGAGTTCCGTATAGTTATCGAAACCTACGAATGTCTTCGTCGGAGACATCATGTTCCAGTCAAAGAAACTTAAATAGACAGTATAGATTAGCGGGCCGATTGTAAAAATCGCCAGTAAAATCAATGCCGGTGCCAACAATAAATAGTTAGTATATTTTTTACCCAACTTACACACTCGCTTTCAAAAGAATGAACAGAAGGCCGAAATTTCCGGCCTTCTGTATGAAGATTAATCCAGCAGTCCATTAATCTCGTCTTCAGTGTTCGTTACAGTCTCCTCAACATCCACATCGCC
>DEQG01000083.1:7479-9044 GCA_002360325.1 Salinicoccus sp. UBA3372
GGGAATGAAGCCCATGGTACGACAGAATCCATCTGACCGATTGCAGGCTGCATCATTTCATTTTCCTCAAGGAAGTCCTGAAGACCGTCCGGGTTGTCTGCTACACCTTCACGAGGCGGTACATATCCGGTACCTTTCGTCCACTCGCTGATACCCTCAACACTGTATAGGTAGCGCATGAATTCCCATGCTGCAGACTGCTGATCTTCTTCCTCCGCAGTGATTGCAAGCATTGCGCCGCCGGCAGGCAGACGTCTTTCTTCACCTTCCCACCGTGGAGATTCTATCGCAGAAATGTTGAATCCAGAGTTGCTCTGAACGTTGTTTCTCTGTGCGATCGTTGTAAACAGCATAGCGACATTGCCATCGATGAAACTCTGGATGCCCTGGTCCCATCCGACGTGTAAAGCCGATTCATCTTCAATGACAAGATCCTGATAATATTCGAATGCTTCGATGCCTTCTTCTGAAGCAAACGCCGCCTGGCCGTCTTCTATGAAGTTCGCACCGTTACTCTCCACCATCGCCTGCTGGCCCCATGTGTCTGCAGGTTCCTGGATGTAGATGCCGTAATTATCCGTCTCTTCTTTGATTGTCTTTGCGTATTCTCTCACTTCTTCCCATGTTTCAGGACCTGCAGGATCAAGACCCGCTTCTTCAAGCATATCTTCATTCAAATAAAGAACAGGCGTACTCAGTGAATACGGTATCCCGACCTGGCTGCCATCAGAGTTCACAGCAAGATCAAGTATGTTCGGCAAAAAGTTCTCTTCGAGGAAATCTGCATCTTCTTCGTGATGCTGTTCAATCACTTCCTGAGGCTCCGTATAATGGAAGTTCTCAGAGAAATAGTCCAAAAACGCCCATCCGACCTGCACTACCGCAGGTGTATTGCCTGCAGCCACATCCGCCTGCAGGTTTGACATGAGTCCGGCATACATATCCGGGTTGTAGCGCGCAACAACTTCAACCGTATCGCTCTGTGCGTTGAATTCTTCAACCAGCTTCTCGACTGATTCGCCGCCCTGTGTTTCCGCGTTGACGTGCCAGTACTCTATCTGTGTCTTTTCACCGGAAGCTTCACCTTCATCATTGCCCTCTTCAGATGCACCTTCAGCACCGCCGCATGCTGCGAGCACTATCGTGATCAGGGTCAGCATCATCATCAAATATATCTTCTTCATTATTTAAGCCTCCGTAAATTTTTCATTTAAATATTCATTCAGTTCTTCCAGACTGAAAACCGTCACATCGTTCAGAGCAGTGCTATTGTAGTGATTGATATAAATCGTCTTTAACCCGAGCGCCTTCGATGAATGGATATCATTTGTCAGATTATCGCCGATCTTGTAAATATTGTGGTCAGGATAAAGCTTCCTGATTTCACTTATATGACTTTCCATATTGGACGGTTTCTCAGCATCGTAAATATGGTGGTCAAATATATTGTTCAAATCCAGATACTCGATGAATGGCGTTGCGCTCTCCTCCGGTGAGTTGGTCATCAGAACCATTGGATTTTTCAGTTTTTTAATTGTGTGGATCAGCCTGTCGTCCACTTCGAT
>DEQG01000083.1:9112-11764 GCA_002360325.1 Salinicoccus sp. UBA3372
TCCTGTTTCGATGAAATGAACCTGACAACCTGCCAGACATCTCCGAGAGGCATGTCATCCTTATGAAATTGTTCCAGTCCTTCAGATGAGAACTCTTCCATTATTGAACGATAGTCATTTTTCATTTCCTGTTGCATACCGACTTCATCCGTCAACATCTCAATGTATTCGTCGACAAAATCATCAGTGTGATAAAGTGTACCGTCCATATCAAAAATCAATACATTATTCACCGCGGGATTCCTCCAGTAAGATATTAAAGTGCAGTGCCCTTTAAAATAAACCTCCTTTCCTCAAAATAAAGAGACCGGTATTGGCAGCATAAACCAACACCGGTCTCTCTGGCGCACCGTTTCCTATTCACTTTTCAATTATAACTATATCAGCGGTTTGTAAATCTGCTGTTAATTTATTATAAATCATTGTTAAAATATTGTTTCCACATCTCAACATTTGAAGTCGAGACGAATGAAGCACCGTCCGACAGTGCGTCATCGAATACTTTCGGGTAATCCACCAGACCGCCTGCAATGATATCCATATCGTGTGCCTTCCTGATTTCAGGAATCAGATATGAGGTGATGGCCGGCATGATTTCAAGATAGTCGGGCTTCTGTTTTGAAAGCCCGGCAAGCACCATGTCCAGCATTCTGTTATCAACGACAAATGATCTCTGGACCACTTTCAAGCCGACATTTTTCGCCTTTTTTATATAACCTGCCTTCGTCGTGACGATGCCGTCCGCGCCCACATTGTTCCTGATGAATTTAAAGGCATAGTCATCCACTTTCAGACTTCCAATCTTGTCTATATGGATATAGCATTCTATCCCCTCATCCTTCAACTGGCCGACTATCATTTTGAGATTGCTGATATTGCCGAAAAGAACGAACACACATGCCAGTTTATCCTTGTATTTCACTGCTTTATCCAACTGCTTGAAGTTTGCCACTGCTCCGATCATCTTACTTTGCTGGTTCATATGCACGCTCCTGATTTTTAAATGGTATATATATTCTATCACCCGGGTGATTACTTTAACATTACAACTGTCATATGTAATCACCATATTGATGTTACGAATCCCGTAATAGTTCTTTATGTCCTTCATGCCTTGTGGTATTATTACATTAATGATATCAGAAAATTTAGATATCATTTGTACAGGCCGTAATCAGCTTACAGACGACGCAGAAACATTGGAATAAACGGAACTTCCAGCATTTGAGACTCGAGTACGCATTAAACTACTATAAGGGGTGCATGTACTATGAAATCTTTGCTCAGTCGTGTCAGCATGATGTTTGGTATTTTATTGTTGACCGTTGTCACTTTGTCACAAGGGTTGTACGCAGCGTCGTTTGAACCGGATTATGGCACAGAGAACAATATCTCTACAGCAAATGACGGGATGGTGGTCTCCGCCCACCCGCTCGCATCGGAAGCCGGACTTGATGTACTGAACAATGGCGGTAACGCAGTGGATGCTGCGATTGCCATGCAGTACGCCCTGACAGTCACCGAACCGATGATGTCGGGTATCGGGGGCGGCGGATTCATGATGGTATATGATGCAGCCACAGAAGAAACGACGATCATCAACAGCAGGGAACGCGCACCTGCAGGCGCCGATCCGGAAATGTTTTTAAAAGATGACGGCGAAGCGATGGAGTTCGAGGACCGCGTCATTCACGGCAACTCGGTCGGTGTTCCGGGAACGCCGGCAGGCCTCCAGACCAGCCATGATATGTGGGGAACGATCCCAATGCCTGAGCTGATTGCTCCGGCAATCGAACTTGCGGAAGAAGGTTTCCCGATCGATGACTTCATGGCCAATCAGATTGAAGATAATGCAGAAAAACTCGAAAGAAGCGCAGCAAGTGAAGTCTTCTTCAACGACGGCGCACCGCTCGCTGAGGGCGATATGCTAGTCCAGGAAGACCTCGCAAATACATTAAGCCTGATCAGCGAAAACGGCACGGATTATTTCTATAATGGTGAAATTGCCGATGCCCTCGCAAATACCGTCCAGGAATTTGAAGGCTCGATGACGATGGAGGATATGCAGGGTTATGATGTGACCGTAGACGATCCGGTCTGGGGCCAGTATAAAGATTACGACATCGCAACAATGCCGCCGCCGAGTTCGGGCGGAATATTCCTCCTTCAGATGCTCGGCATCCTGGATGGTTTTGATTTATCACAATATGATATCCAGTCTGTAGAGAAATATCATCTCTATGCAGAAACGATGCACCTGGCCTATGCGGACAGAGCTGAATACGCAGGCGACCCTGAATTCGTCGACGTGCCGATAGAAGGACTCCTTCACCCGGACTACCTCGATGAAAGACGCGACCTGATCAGTCTCGATTCCGTCATCGAAGAACCGGAAGCGGGAGATGTCATGCCTTACCAGGAAGGTTTTGAAAGAGAAGGTGCCGTTGAACAGCCGGGCGACAAAGTCGACGGACAGACGACACACTACTCGGTCATCGACCGGCATGGCAACGTCGTCTCCTATACAACAACGATCGAGCAAGTATTCGGTTCAGGTATCATGGTCCCGGAATACGGGTTTTTATTGAACAACGAACTGACGGACTTTGATGCAGAACCAGGCGGTGCGAACGAAGTCCAGCCGAATAAACG
>DEQG01000064.1:0-575 GCA_002360325.1 Salinicoccus sp. UBA3372
ACGATGCGGGCGGAAGACTACGGAGATAATGCAGACGCTGCAGAAGAAAGAATCAACGTCGCAGATGACAGAGTCGATGTTTCAAATTACGGCTATGATGAGAACGAAAATATCGATCCTGTTGATGTTGATGACGATGATGACCTCGAGAGAAAGAAAGCCGCGATGGATCAGCAATATTACAGTAAAAAGAATGACGCCACTAAAAATGAACCGGACAGAAGAAATTTCAATATATAATTTTGAAATGTTTCCCTCCTGATGATGATCAGGGGGGATTTTCTCATGAAAAATGGAGTATGAACCCGGCGGATCCACATTCCATCATGGTTTTCATTTAATGATTATTTACTCTTTGCGAGTTCCTGTGCAACGCCGTATTCTTTGCCCGCATGCTCTGCGAAAAGCAGAAAGCTCGAGTACACGCCTGTGTAGCCTAAAGTCAGTGAAAGGTTGTTATGGCCGTGGAAACCGACCCGTTAATATTCAACTGCGGTAAATGCAGAAGACTCGAAGCACTTGAAGAAGTTTAATATAGAAACATTTAGTAAAGAGATTTAAACAGTTATACGAGC
>DEQG01000064.1:662-3093 GCA_002360325.1 Salinicoccus sp. UBA3372
GGACTGTATATTCCAGATACAGGATCATTAGCCAACGAAATTTATAATCCGGAAAAGACAGTGAGAAAGAGATCAGTCTCACTTCCCAGGCAATGCAGGACATGCTTGGTGTGGACCAGCCGGATTACGGTCATATCTTTGAAGATATGGTGTATAAAGAAGACGAAAAAATCGATGTTGAAAAGTTCATCAAACCGAGAATCGAGTTTGAGATCGGTTTTGTCCTGAAGGAGGACATCGATGCTGAAAACCTTACTTCGGATAATGTCGCGGACTACTTCGATTACGTCCTGCCTGCCGCGGAACTGATCGACAGCCGGATTGTAGACTGGAAGATCAAATTCGAAGATACTGTTTCAGATAACGGTTCCTCTGCCGGTGCAGTACTCGGCAACCCGCTGGAAGCAGTCGTCCGGCTCACCAAAGCTCTGTACGGCTGCAACATCAAACTGAAAAAAGGCGAAGTTTTTTTGGCAGGTTTCCTGACCAAAGCGATGGATTTCGAAGCCCATTTTGAAAATCTTGGAGCAGTCAAAGTGGAATTTAAATATAGGAAAACCTTAGTTCAAAGAGACTAAGATCTTTTATTTTCTCCATATTTAACTTTCTTGTACATTTCCCTGAACTTCTCCCTGCTGAAGATGATCGGCACTGGATAATCCGGGTTCGCTTCATCGAATGAGTACCCGACCATCTCTTCAATGTCCGCTTCTTCAATTTCAGGAATCCGGCCGTCTATCTCAAATGTCTGATTTAAATCCCGGATGCTCCGGATGAATTTCCGAGCCTTGTCGCTGTTTGTATCGCCGGGTTCAGTGATGCCCGCACAGTCGGCAAGGTTAGCGAGGTCCTCGTGGACGGCCTCGCCGTATTCTTCCATTATATAAGGCATGATGATCGCATTCGCCTCCCCGTGCGTCACAGGGTATCTGGCACCGATCTGGTGGGCCATGGCGTGAATGTTGCCGACATATCCGCGGGTGAATGCGCGTCCTGCAAGATACGCCGCATATTGCATATTCTTTCTCGCAGTCATATCCTCTCCATCATAGTAGGCTTTTTTCAAGTTTTGATAGATCATTCCGACCGCTTTTTCCGACATATTTCTCGTTTTAGCCGTATTGCTCAAGTTTGTATAGGATTCGACAATATGACTGAGTGCATCCATACCGGTATGTGCGGTAATCTCGGCCGGCAGTCCGGCTGTGAGCGATGCATCAAGCACAGCAATTTCAGGCAGCAGCACCATATCGGACACAGCATATTTCATGCGATTTTCACTGTCTGTAATTACGGTTGCAATCGTGCCTTCACTCCCCGTCCCGGCTGTTGTCGGTACCGCGATGACCGGCGGCAGCTTTTTGCGGACTTTCATCAGTCCCTGATACTTTTTGATGTTTTTGGCACCTATGCCGATGACTACAGCAGCTCCTTTTGCACAATCGAGCGGAGAACCGCCGCCGAAACCGATAATCGCATCACATCGGTTTTTATTATAAAGATCCGCCGCTTCTGACGTATTCACATCCGTCGGATTCGGCACAGTTCTATCGTAAATAAAGTAATCGATGCCGTGCGAGGTCAGCCCGGCCAGTAAACTATCGAGCAGCCCGGTCTTCCGGATGCCTTCATCAGTGATGATGAGCACTTTTTCATAATTTCTGGCTTTTAAAGTGTCCGGAAGAATTTTAAGTATCCCCTCTCCGCGCAGAAGGAGCGGCGGGGTCCAGTCCAGTAATTTTGACAGATGCTTCATACCTTTTTGATATGTTCTCGAGTACATTTTGAATAATTTGAAGTTCACTCTATCACCTGCATCGTTTTATGTGTCTCTTCCCTGAACCGTAATTTTCTTAACATTATTCTAGCTGTCGAATGTATTTGTTTCCATATCGATCAGCCAGTGGTTTTTAAGAGACAGTGCACGCTCGGTTGCCGCAGCCAGACCAAGTATTACCAACGTCACATTGAGCCAGTCCGGAAACTGGAAAGGACTGGTGAAAGTCCCGAAATTGTCAGCAATCAGATCCCAGCGGGTAATCATCTCTATCATTGCAGGTACCGCAATGATCAGGCCGATGATGAGGATGAGAATGGCGATGCAGCCGACCCATTTACTCGCCGTCGGGAATTTTGAATCGAAATCTGCACGCTTACCCTCCAGTGAATGCCGGTCCGGTATCAGCTGCACTTCATCAGTATCGGTGACATAGTTGATTTTCTTCACACCATAAGTCGTCGTTTCAACTTCAATGAAACCGCCCGGCACTTCATAAACCGAGGGCACGGTGGATTCTTTAATACGTACACCATTTTTATATAAGGCACTCTCGGGACCCATCAGTTCCTTGCCATATAGATCAACATCCACAGAGTATACATCCCCATCAATTTTTTGATGAAAGATGGTACGGTGGAAATATTGCCAGAA
>DEQG01000097.1:0-3233 GCA_002360325.1 Salinicoccus sp. UBA3372
CCCGGACCGTAAGGCAGTCCTGTGAAGTAGAAAATCGCGAGCATTATGATCCATGTGATAAGGAATGCGATCGAATACGGCAGCATCAGTGAAATATAAGTACCGATGCTCGCGTTTTTGTCATAGCGCTGCATGAATGCAAGAACGATGACCATGTATGGGAAAAGCGGCGTGATGATATTTACGGATGAGTCGCCGATACGGTAGGCCATCTGCGTGAACCCCGGATGGTATCCCAGCTGCATGAACATCGGCACAAATATCGGCGCTTCAATTGCCCACTTGGCTGAACCTGAAGTGATCAGGAAGTTCAGCAGGGATGTAAGGAGTATATAGCCGACAACCAGACCAAAGCCTGTAAATTCTATATCCTGCAGAAATTCTGCCCCGTTCACTGCAATCCATGTCCCGAGATTGGACCATGTGAAGTACGCGATGAACTGGGCGATCGCGAATACAAGAACGATGTACCCTGCCATGTCCTTGATGGACTCTGTCATATAATGTGTCACGTCTTTACCGGACTTTATCTTGCCGGTGATGATACCAAAGGTAACACCGATGATGATGAAGAAAAAGAGTATGATCGGTACGATACCATCAAGGAACGGCGATGGCACAATAGTACCATCCTCGCCCCTCAGCGGGCTGTCCGGCATCATGATTACACCAATGATGATGAGCCAGTACAACAGGCCGGCACCGGCTGCAGCGAAGAATGCTTTTTTGGCATTCGGCAGTTCTTCTGTACCCTCTCCCTCGACTTCATCCCCTTTGTACTTGCCGAGCCTTGGCTCAACAAGTTTTGATGTCAGCAGTCCGCCGACAAATGTAAGCACGAACACGGAAGCAATATTGAAGTACCAGTTATCCACCGGTGTCACGACCATCGTCTCATCAATGATTGCAGCCGCTTCTGTGGATATACCTGCAAGGAGTGCATCTGTACCTGCAACGAACAGGTTTGCAGTAAAGCCTGCCCCTGCACCGGCATAACCTGCAGCAAGCCCTGCAAGTGGATGTCTTCCCACTTTATAGAAAACCAATGCACCAAGCGGTGGTATGATGACCATCGCCGCGTCAGAAGCAATGTTACCCATGATACCGACAAATACCAATGTATAAGTCAGCAACGCCGGCGGCGATTTCAGTATCGTTTTACGGATTGCATAATCCAATAGGCCCACTTTCTCAGCAAGTCCGATACCGAGCATCATCGCCAGAACTAAACCAAGCGGCGCAAATCCTGTAAAGTTTTCCAGCATCGAAGTGAGAATAAACTGCAGCCCTTCTCCTGATAAGAGGTTCTGGATAGGCAGTTCCTCCCCCGTACCCGGATGGATGACCGAAGCACCTGCGACACTGAATATGTACGACAGGAAAATCATGAAAATAGCTAATATGACGAACAATACGAATGGATCCGGCAACTTATTACCTACACGTTCAATGATATCGAGAGCTTTTGCAAAAAAACCTTTCTTTTTAGTCATGGGACACCTCTCTTTTGACAGTGATATGAACCTTCTTACTGCGTAGTACCCATAGCAAACTCATCAAATCTTCTCAGTAAGCGTTTTCAAGATAATTAAACCATTTTCTGATAGTTCCGTCAATATGGCACTGTTATTCAAATACAAACATTATTTCTATTATAATTGTCATTATGACAAATAAAGTTGTCATTAGGTAAACTTTCTGTTACACTTTAAACAAATGGAGGCAGGAATATGAGATTTGGAAATTATCATACAGACTATACATTTTTGATTATGGCCGCTGCATTTCCAGTCATCCCTTTTCCGGCAGATGCACCAATGCTCCGGACCGGCGCTATAGTGGCAGTCATTATTGGCATAAAGAAAATTGAACATGAAGGGTGATTATCATGAAAACCAGATTACGTGAACTCCGCGCAAGAGACCGTCTCAACCAGACCGAGCTCGCAAAACTTGCGAAAGTTTCCAGGCAGACGATCAGCCTGATTGAGCGTGAGGATTACATCCCTTCGCTGCTGATTGCTAAACGCCTGGCGAAAATTTTCGACGAACCGATAGAGGAGATCTTTATTTTCGAAGAGGAGGAACTTTAAAATGAAACGTATATTGAGAATGCTGATGTATTTATTTTTGGGGGCAATCGCGGGGCTGACTCTCGGCATCATCGCGACAAGCACCAGTGATATGAACATGGACAGCACCTACTACTGGATCGGACTGGTGACGCTTGCCGCTTCAATCATCCTGGCAATTGTCAGCGTATACCTTTACAGACAGCTCAAAACGGTCGCAGGTGACTATACGAAATACATGGATATGGATGCTTACGATATTTACCGCTACAACAAATACAATGATCTGCAGGTCGTCAATACGATGGCAATGATGCTGTCTATAATTGCTCTTGCCATATTTTTGATTCTCGAATCTTATTTTGCCTGGATACTGGTATCAGCTGTCACATACCTTGTTGTTCTTTATCTGACAGTTGTTCAAACTGGTATGGTCACCAGCTTATATCCCGACAGAAACCTTCCCAAACCCGGTGATAAAAAGTATGCTGAAAAACTGTTGGCAGCAAGCGATGAAGGCGAACGACACATCATGTTGAACGGATTGTATAAAACGTATAATTTCCTTCAGACCGGATTATTTCTCGGGATTGTGATTTTGATTATCTACTCCATCATCACCGGAGAAGCACAAATATTCTCGATTATTTTAATCGCAGTCATTCTGATCATCTCCCAGCTGAAATATTCAATGGAAATACGTGAGAAATAATATTAGGCTGCTCACTTGGGATGAATTTTTAACTCGAGTGGGCAGGCTGCCGTTTAAATATGATAATTTTTCGTGTTAACTGAACGGAAAATAGTCTGTCACCGTTTGGATGACAGGAATTTCGATACCATCTGCACATTTGAAGCCACTTTCTGTTTAGTTGGAGTTGGATTCACCTCTATCTGAACGGAAGACTTCCAAACAACAGAAAAACAGGAGCCCTCATCCCCGCTAAGGGACTACGGCTCCTGCGCCAAACCAATTTTATATCGTAAAGACGATTTTACCCATCATGCCTGCTTTGTCGAGTCTTTCGAATGCCGCTTCGAACTCGTCCAGCGGATAGCTTTTATCCATGACCGGCTTGATATCGTGCTTCTCGATGAATTCGAGCATTTCTTCCAGTTCTTCTGTACTCGCCATCGTCGATCCCAAAAGATTGTACTGGCC
>DEQG01000097.1:3263-3970 GCA_002360325.1 Salinicoccus sp. UBA3372
GAAGTCAACCGTGTCTCCTGCGGATGCTCCGAATGCGACTAATGTGCCGCCTCGTTTCAGCTGGTCAACGGATTTGTTGAACGTCACCGCGCCGACACTCTCGATGACAACGTCGACTTTCTCGCCGTCCAGAGCTTCGTTCCAGTCCACTTCGCTGTCGATCGCTTTATCAGCGCCGAGTTCAAGTGCCGCCTGGCGCTTCTCTTCTGAACGTGAAGTCACAATGACCTCAGCACCTGCAGCATTTGCGAACTGTAATAGGAATGTGCCTGCGCCGCCTGTAGCGCCCGGAATCAGGACTTTCATGCCCTTCTCCACTTTCGCTCTTGTAAATAAAGCTCTGTACGCCGTCATTGCAGAAAGTGCGAGGACACCTGCTTCTTCCCAGTTCAAGTGTCCGGGTTTCGGCAGAACGTTTTCTCCGGGCAGTACAACATACTCAGCAAACGTACCGTTGAACGGAAATCCGACAATCTCAAAGCCTTCCGGAGGTGCCGCATCATTTTCCTTCCATCCCAATGAAGGGTTGATGATCACTTCGTCGCCTGCTTTGACGTTGCTTACGCCGCTGCCGACTTCTTCGACAACACCTGCAGCGTCTGAACCGAGCACAAGCGCCGGATCACTTTCATCGTGGCGTGCCGGTATGAATAAATCTCTGTGATTCAGACCTGCCGTCTTCAGTTTCACTTTTACATCCGTATCTT
>DEQG01000097.1:4140-8091 GCA_002360325.1 Salinicoccus sp. UBA3372
TCCAGTGCCTGACTTTCATCGAGATCCAGTCCGGATAATTTAAACTCATCCACCTGGTAGTCTTCTTCGGCAATCTTGCCAAACTTCAGTCTGATCAGATTTTTCAGTCCGTTGAACGTCAGAAACTTGACCTTGTAGCCATCTTCAAGCAGCGTCTTCAGACCGATGGACTCGTCCATACCGATCAGCAGGCTGAAGTCCAGATTTTCTTTCACTTTCTTAAATTCTTCAATATCATTGGCCTGCACTTTCGACAGAATCTGGTCATTACTGTAGCCGTAACTTCTCAAATTCTCTATCGCATATGCATCCATTAACGTAATCGAATTCATCTTTTTCCTCCCTAATGCCGTGTTGATTCCATTATAACTGATTCAGGCTTTTATTCCTCGATAGAAAACCTGCCATACATTTTCACTGCTTTTTTTGGCCTCTTCAAAATTGTACAACATGCCCTTCGCATCAATTCCGTCTATCATCATAAAGTACAATTCGTAAATCTGACGGCTGGACAGCGAAGGATCAATGTTCCCTTCTTCCTTACCTTCTTTAACTACGGCATCAAACATTTCAAATATTTTCTGATCCGTTTCCCTGTAACGGCGGAGGGTGTACGCTTCAATTTCCACCGGCGGATATTTGATGAACCGGTAATAAAATTCATTGTCCATCACCATCTTTTCATCATCCGGCAGATTTTCCATGAGCAGTGTAAATAGCTTTTCGACGGCGGACTGGTTTTTATTGCTTAAAGTCTTTTTGACAGCCGAAAGATACGCTTCAAACTCGAGCTGAAGCACATCTTTGAATATATCCGCCTTGCTGCTGTAATGGGAGTACAATGACGGTTTTCTGATGCCGACGCCTTCTGCGATCATCGACATCGACGTGCCTTCATAGCCATTGGACGCGAAATGTGACTTGCTGACGCTTAAAATTTTATCTTTTGTACTCAATGTCCACACCCCTCTTAAGTTTCAAGCCTCTGGAATCCTTTTGCCTTGAATAGAACGACCAGTGCAATGATCATGCCGACCGTTCCAAAGCCGAGCAGCACGAGCTGTATCGAAATGCCGGCGGATGTCATGGCGCCGACAATCGCATAGGCAATCGGATCGAAGCCGTTCATGGCAAGGAATATCAGGCTCATCACCCGTCCCATCATCCTGTTTTCGGTAATTTCCTGTGTTGCGGTGAAGAACGGGATGAAGACGAAGGCCATCGCAAGTCCGATTAAAAATAACAGTACCGGCAGCACCGTCAGGCTTTCGACAAAGCTGAACACGATGTAGATGACCAGTGTGATAAGGAGACCGTAAAGTGCCGTCCGTCCTTTCCGTTTAATATAACAGCTCCCGAGGACGACGGTTCCTATCAGCATGCCAAGGCTCAGACTCATTTCCATAATACTCAGGTTGATCGGTGTACCGCCGTAAAGATCCGTTAAGAACGGCACCGCAATATGCAGTGTACCGAACACGAAGAAGTTCAGTGTCACCAGCACGACGATGCCGATGATCAGGAAGTTGGACCTCCTGACGTAATTGAAACCCTCGGTAAAGTTCTGAAGCGGTGTCTGTTTGACCGTGTTTTCAACCGGTCCTTCCTTGATCAGCGGCGGGAATACGAATACCGCTGATAATACGACCAGTAAAAATCCGATGAAAAAGCTCATCGTCACTGAACCGAATTCCATGATTACACCGGCAAGCACCGGACCGATAAGGAATGCAATCTGATCCACACCCTGGAAATAAGAATTCGCTTTCTGCAGCTGTCGACGCTCCACAACTTTAGGAATCATCGAGGTACTCGCCGGCCCGAAGAATGCATCCAGCATGCCGAACAGGCCGCCGAATAACATGAACCAGCCGAGTGTCATGATATCTGTGAAGATGAATATCGTAATGAGCCCGAGAAGCAGCGCCTGGGCAATGTTCGTGCCGAACATGATGGTCGACTTTTTATAATTATCCGCGAGGACGCCGCCGTAAATCATCATCACGAGCCTCGGCACGGTGATGACAATCAGCACGAGCCCGAGCATATCCGGCATGTTGAGCGTCCGGATGATATACCACGATGTCGTCGTCAGGAACATGCTGAAGCCTGTGACTGCAAAGATGCCGGCCACGAGCAGCATCATGAATGTTTTATTTTTAAATATGGATGTTTCCTGTGTCATAATCTTTTCCTCTTTCTTTTGACTACCTACCGATAGGTAGTATAGCATGAGGACTTTATTTTAACAATTAAAAAATCCTTCCGCTGAAAGAAGGATTTGGATATAAAATTTTACTCCATCACGCGGTCCGGTATGACAATAAAGCCCTTGTCGACGGAGCCGAACATTATTTCTGAAGCGAGCCCTTCATAAATTGAATATACCCCGAAGGCACACAGGAACGCATCGACTTTATCTTCCAGATGTTTATGTCCTTTTTTGGATGTCACTTCATCATTGATTTTGGACATCAGTCCGGAAATATGCTTATCTTCATTTTCAAGTTTATCAAATCTGGTGAGCAGCCTTTCCATTTCTGACTTTGTCTCATCAAATGATGTTTTTGGCTTTATTTTATATTTGACCGGTGCAATTTCCGAGAACAGCCCGCTGACGATGCCCGTCGGAAATGTTTCCATAATGCTCGATTTCACCCTATCAAATCCGATCTGTATATTGGAGATTTCACTCTGAATCATGTGCATCAATGTCTCCCCGCGTATTTCACCGAATACTTTTGTGAAGTAATCCCGGTTTGAGTTGAAAGCTCTCAGACGGTGTCCGTTGATTACCGTGCGCATCATCTCGCCTTCCGCTCCCCGTGAGCCGCCTTCATTCGGCACAACAAGCGGTGCATCAATGGCGATTGCCAGATTTTCTGTGTAATGCTGTTTTATGACATCCAGTATGTCTTCATTCGAATAAACTCTCGAATCCAGATATTCCACCCGGCCGGAGGCATCCAGCACACAGAGACCCGTTTCATTTTTATAAGTCCATGCGAGATCGATCCCGATGAATTTCATTCAATCCCAACTTTCCTGCAAGTAAAAAAGGAGTGTCGACACCCCTTTATACATTCTAATCTATTTTCTTATATTGCTGCTGATTTGATGACGATTTATCGATGACTTCTACAGACTTCCTGCTGTTTGCCTTTTCGAGGAACAATCTCCCCAGCGCCGTTCTTTCCTCTTTCGGCAGTCTGTTCCATTTATAGCCTTTAAATAAGTCCTTCACTAAAAATACTTCACCGTCATTGAGAGACTTCGTTTCCTGCCAAGCTTTTTTCAATAGCTTCTTCTCTTTTTTAGCCATGGTAATCATCCTCCATTCATGATTAGTGTTATATACCCCGTTAGCATGTATTTCTAATCATAAATGTTTGCAGAGATGTCCGGTATCATACTATGTGATATATATGGCATCATCATGCGTTTTTACCGTGTTTATGAAGGGTAGAGAATTGAAAAGTGACAATACTGATCTGGGAGTGATGTGATGGCTACATTTTTCCTGCTTGTAATCATCGGTGCGATATCGGGGTTTATTTTAGGACTCGTAATGAAGATTGTCCGGATCGTTACAGGCAATGAAGGGGAAATTCTGCTTTATAACATGGATTATATTCCGGTACTTAAACGCTGGGCTGATAAAAGTATTACAGGACTGATTTTTCATTATATGACCTGCATTGTCAGTGCGGTTGTGCTGTTTTATATGCTGGTCCCGCTTGGATTTGAAAGGGATATATGGCCGTATGTACTGGTCTATTCAGCCGGCGGCGGAGTTTTATTTTTCCTGAGCATGCTGACACCGACACCGCCGAGCCATAAGGATACGGCGGCATGGATCAACTGGACGGTGAGTCATGCGATTTTCGGCGTATCCGTCGGTCTGCTCATCTATTTGTGGATATGAAAAAGCACTCGGGACCAATTACCAAG
>DEQG01000097.1:8222-11959 GCA_002360325.1 Salinicoccus sp. UBA3372
TCATTGCTCCCGACAAGATACGCACCTTCGAGACCGCGGTCTTTAATCTCCTTGCCGAGCCTGGGTGCAAGATTTTTATACCAGCGGTTTTTATTTTCATCGAAGCGGCGTTCGAAATGATCCTGATTGGAACCCCTTGAGCCGACCGATACACCGCTGCTGTAGTCCAGCCAGTCTTCACGGTTCAAGTCCCAGCTGAATGTCAGCTCATCGATGATGGAACCGAGCTCCGTTTCTATAAAACGTACATCCATCTGCTGAAGGACGATGATTGCCGACTTCGGATATTTCTGGACCATCGCCTGAAGCTGCTGCATGGCAGGGATTTTCTCCCAATGCAGCGTCGTTGTCACCGGCACCTGCAGAATTTTTTCCTCCCACAGCCTCTCGTCAGCCGAAGCTGTAATCATCAGACCTTTCTGCAGTTCCATCTGCAGTTCGCCTACCCGGTCCTCGACCTTCTTAAGCAGTTTTTTCAAAGCTTTCTTCTCAGGTTCCCGTGCCGTATTATCCGCATAATTCTTCATCTCTTTAATCTCATTTTTCAAGTGGATTTTCCACTCACCATTATTCAGGTCCGGGTTGCTTGCATCCGTGTTCAAATATAACGTCAGTACCCCTATTTCATCCTCTTTTTCGTTAATGCGCCTGATATCTTTTCTTACAGACATAAAATTCTGCCCCCTCTTCAAGTTGCGCTTATGTGTTCTAATGAAAAAATGCTTCATTGTATACGCTTTACATACATGTTCCCTTGATGACGGGAAATAAAACATCAAAAAGCCGGACAAATTTTATTTGCCCGGACTATAATGCCGTTTTTAATGTTTATCCTTTATCGTTATCCAAATTTCGCTCTTATCCTCTTTATCCGCCAATATCTCAGGGCCCGAGTCCAGTTCATAAGCCGACGACGGCAGCCATTCCGAATAGATCCGCATCCAAGTCTCCTCAATATGTTCCCAGTCACCTTCCACTTCAAAGACGACCCATTTATAAGGTCCGATTTCCAAAGTGGAATGCTCCTCTGCATCATCATCTGAAAACACACCGATATACTGGTTAAAAGTTGCATTGCTTGCAGTAAAAGTCGCATTACCTGCACTATTTTCACTGCGATCTGCTGAAGCATGAACAATTCCATATGACAGATCAGATGACCTTGAAACCAGGTCATTCATTGTATCGTCACTGATATTCTCCATCATGTGCCCATATGACGGCGAAAGTACCTCGTCCTTCATTTCAACTTCATACTTCACGCCAATAATTTTAAACGGTTCTTTTTCCACAATACGATATTTCATTTCGACTCCTCCTCGAATAGTGAGTTGAAAGGACATTTTCGGATATGTTTTCAAGCTCTTTTCACAATCCCTTGCTGCCGAGGGCAACACGCCGTGAAAGCCCTGAAATGCACGTGAAAAAGCATCCGGCGACTGATATCCGTATTTTACTGCTGCGTCTATCACTTTGATATCCGAGTTTTTTATTTCCGCCGCTGCAAGAGTCAGACGCCGTCTTCTGATGTAATCAGAAATTGTAATGCCTGCCAAAAGTGAAAACAGCCTTTTAAAATGATATTCAGAACTGTAGGCCCTTTTTGCCACTTCTTTCAAATCGATCTGACCATCAAGATTATCTTCAATATAGTCAAGCGCCCGATTGAACCCTTTTAACATATCCATCCAATTATCCCCCTTCACCAACGAGTCTATCAACCCTGTTCATCCGCCGCCCGACTATCCATGCTCGATTCAATCGGATAAAATAAAGTCATTCCCGCTCGGACAGCCACTTTTCAAATGTATGGGACATTTCCCAGAACGCAAGTTCATACTCTTTGGCGATCACAAACTGTTCAACGATTTTTTCTTTTTCATCCTCGCCTGCTTTATCTGCCAGATCATCCATCAGTTCAATCATTTCATGCGTCGATTCCTGGAACCAGTCGCTTGCATACATTGCGATCCAGTTGCGATAAATTTCCTCATCAGGTTTAACGTCTTTATATTTCATCCCGATATCTGCATACAGCCAGTAGCAGGGCAGTATTGCTGCGATGATCTGCGCGAGACTGCCGGATAATGAAGCTCTGTACAAATGTGAAGTATAGGCATAAGCCGTCGGTGCAGGTTTGAAGTTTTTGATATCCTCATCCGTGATGTTCAAGATTTCAGCATGCGCCTTATGGACGGTCAGTTCTGCTTCAGCGGTATTCTTAGCCTTTTCCGCAAGACTCGCCGCCACACTGAAGTCATCCGCATGTGCCGCTGCGAATGCATGGACCTTGCCGTAATGCTTCAAATAGTAGATGTCCTGCATGATGTAATTTTTGAATGTTTCAAGCGGCAGGTCCCCTTCAACGATTCCTTCTACAAACGGATGATTCAGACTCTTGTTCCAGCTGTCTTTGGTCATTTCCCTCAAGTGCTCTGAAAAACGCATAAAAATTCCTCCTGGTAGTCGTTCCGACTGAAGGAGGAAAGGATTGACCGGTTTATATATTGACTCGGTTTTTATTCAACAATAAATTTATCCACTTCCCTCCGCTGGTATTAACCAGTTCAGGTTCAAAGGGTACTTCTCAAGCCTTTCAGACTGCCCCCAGTTGGAACGTATTTGGTTTATATATTTAATATACAACAATACTGACAGGACGACAAATCATCCACCGTTCAGCCGAACCACAGAATGCCGAGGCACATGAAGATGACCATGAATACATTGATCATTTAATTCTGTCCCTTTATCCCTGTTTCGTCAGCATCGTCACTGCTTCCACATGGTTCGTCTGCGGGAACAGATCGACCGGCGTGACCGGGCTGACCGCGTATCCGCCCTGCTCATGCAGGATTTTCAAGTCTCTCTGCAGCGTACCCGGGTTGCATGATATATAAACGATTTTTTCCGGTGATACTTCAATGAGACTGTTCAAAAAGTCTTCGTGACAGCCTTTTCTCGGCGGGTCGACGAATACGAGGTCCGGTTTGACACCGTCAGCGACCAGCTGTTTCATAACGACTTCGGATTTGCCCAAATAATATTCCGCATTGTCAATGCCGTTCAGTTTCGCATTTTCGCGTGCATCTTCGACGGCTGAATCGACAACTTCGATGCCGATGATTTTCTTCACATGGTCTGCCGCCACCTGACCGATCGTGCCGATGCCGCAGTACGTATCGATGATCGTCTCGTCACCTTTCAAGTCGACGATTTTCAACGCTTCCTTGTACAGTTTTTCCGTCTGCCCATGGTTCACCTGGTAAAACGAACGCGCACGGATATTGAACTTTTTGCCGAGCAGTTCATCGGTAATATATTCAGAGCCATGCAGTACTTTCGTCTCGGAACCGTAAATTACATTCGTCTTATCCATATTGATATTCTGGACGGCACTCGTAATCGTCGGGAATTTCTCAACCAAAATTTTGATGATATCTGCAAACGGATTTTTATGGCCGTTCGTAATAAAACCCACCTGCACTTCTGAATCATCATGGTTCGAGCGGATGATCAGATGGCGCAGCAGCCCTTTATGCCTACGCTCATCATAAATGGAAATATTGAACGTTTTAAGCAGCTCACGGACTTCATTCATAATACCGTTATGGATATTCTTCTGGATCATGCAGTGCTTAATATCAATGATGTCGTGACTTCTTGGCCTGTACAGGCCAAGCTTCAGCTCCCCATTCACTTTCTGTACAGGAATCTGTGACTTGTTGCGGTAATAG
>DEQG01000097.1:12039-15871 GCA_002360325.1 Salinicoccus sp. UBA3372
TCCACAGTGCCCTTTTTGAACGCCTGCTGCTCATTGTAACTGAGCGGCTGAATCTGACAGCCGCCGCACTGGTAGTAATATTCACACGGAGGAACAATCCGTTCATCTGCCGGCTCAATCACTTTTGTCATCTTACCGTAGCCGAACTTTTTATTCGCCTTGATCACTTTGAATTCTATTTTTTCATCTCTCAGCACATCCTGGACAAAAATTGGATAGTTGTCGATTTTCACAACGCCGAGCCCCTGGTGTGTGTAGTCCAAAACTGTACTTGTATAATATTCATTCTTAACGGGTAGTGTCATTTATATCCCTCTTACATTTCAATTTCGTACCAGCTGAAACCATCATCAATCGTTCTGATATGCCTGATCGGCTCATCTTTGATGTAATCACGTGCTTTTGTCGCGGAAATAAAGTAATATTTGCCGGAAGGTATCACCGTTATCGGGTCTTTCAGTTCAAACTCCGGTTCTGTTTTCATGTAATCGATGACGATGTCGCGTATCGACTTATCCGATTCATGCAGTATTTCCTGATTTCTTAGAAACGGTGTATACGCCACCCGGTAGTTGTGTGCCGGGACGATGAACTCATCATCCGGACCGATTTCCCCGCCTTTATATGTGACCGAAACGATCCTTTCTGAATCGCTGATCTTTTTGGCGGAACTTGAGTATCTCGGCGGCTGTGAAATATCAATCGTATACTCGAGATCGGGGAACACATCAAAGTTGTATCCGGGGAAGCCTGCCCGTGAACGGTTCGGATAGAGGATATTTTCATCTTTATCCGATGTAAATTGTGAAGCACCCCACTCGAGCCATTCCTTCAGTATATCTCCAGTCACTTTAATGATCATAAAACTGTTCGCATGCTTATAAATATCGATTGCATCGCTCAAAATGAACGTTCCTTTATCTATTACAGTGAAGTCGGCCGCCCCATCGCGTCCGGACTTGACCGCTGAAGAAAATGGAAGTACCGGAAGGTCCGGCAGTTCTATATCATCTTTGATTTTTAAAGTATATTCCTTCACCGCTTCAGCCACGGCCTGCACTGAATATGAAGGTGCCACCCTTGAAAAATATGAGTGCCACGCGGTCTTTATTTCCCCGAATTCCGTGCTCAGGAATCTGAGGACTTCATTATGTTGTGATTCATAGCGGGATAAGTATTCCGGTGTCAGTTCAATCGATTCCGCAACGATCAGCTGTGCCTTGGAATCGGTAATCCGGACGCCGTCCGCCATATCGATTTCAAAAGTCAGCCTGCCGAGGTGGCTCGCCTGCACGCCAGGCTGCACCATCGGCACGCCGTTCACCGTGCCTTTGACGATATCGAGTGTACTTACATCTATCTTGTAGCCGTCATGCGGAAACAGTTCATGAGTATGACCGAAGACGATACCGTCGATGTCCTTAAGAAATGTCATCAGAAACGTCTGGTTTTCACCGAATCGTTCCATATCTTCTTTCGCCCTGCTCATTCCTGAATGCGACAGCATAATTACAATGTCGGCCCCATTCTCTTTCAGTGCATGCACTTCTGCATCAATCGATTCCTTCATCGATGAGACTTCCACATTGCCTTCCAGGTTATATTTGTCCCACTTCATGATCTGTGTCGGCACGGCACTGACAAAACCGATATTCAGCCTGCCGTCCGGTGTATCACAAGGGATGATCGCATGTCTTTCGACCTTATCTTTCAAAGGGTTGTCCAGAAAATCAATATTGGAATTGATGATCGGGATATCCACTTTACTGTAAATGTCATTTAAATAATCCAGTCCGAAATTAAATTCATGGTTGCCGAGACCGATAACATCGTACATGTCGTTCAGGTGCCCGGCAATCAGCGGCGCACTGCTATGAGCCACGTCGTAATCGCTCCACACATCCCCTTGGAGCAGATCACCATTATCCACTGTCAGCACAATTTCGTCAGGATGGTCTTTTTTATACTGATCGATATATGATTTTAAATTGATCAGGCCGTGGTTCACGGGCTGCTGGTCAAAGTAGTTATATGGATAGATGGCGCCATGGACATCTGTCGTTGCGAAAATAGTGAGCTTCATATTACCCTCCTGTAGATTAAACACTAAACAACACAGTGATAAATCACTGTGTTGTCCCTATTATCAGTTATGCATTTGTTCTTCGTAAAATTCATCAGGCACACGAAAAGCCACGTGCTGCTGGTAGTTGACGAAACGTGCCGGCAGTACGCCGCCGAACTCGCCGTCGAGATTAAGCTGCACATCATCGTATGATGACACTCTGATATCGCTCGCTTTTGCGTAGTGCACTTTCTCATGGTTCAGGTGCTCTCCCCTTGAAGCCATCGTCATGATGCGGCCGAGTTCGAGTACGCTCACTTTTTCAACGAAAAGTAAAGAGAACTCGCCGTCGTTGAATTTTGCGTCTGGAACGAGTTTGTCAAAGCCGCCGATGGAGTTTGTCAGGCCGATTAAAAACAGCATGACTTCGCCTTCGAAGACATTTTCGTCATACTCGATTCTGATGTTCGTGCTTGTAATCTGAGGCAGCAGCTCTATACCCTTCACATAATAAGCGAGGGTGCCGATGACCGCCTTCAGCTTGCTCGGCGCCTCATACGAAACGGCAGTGATTTTACCACCGCCGGCGATATTCATGAAATACTTGCTGTTCATCTTGCCGATATCAATAAACATCGTCTGGCCGTTGACGATCGTGTCCACAGCCGATTCAATTTCACTGTCGATATAAAGCGCCGATGCAAAGTCGTTGACGGTGCCCATCGGTATGATGCCCAGAACAGGACGCTCTTCAAAATCAGCCATCCCGTTCAGCACTTCATTTACCGTGCCGTCACCGCCGACAGCAATGATAAGGTCAAAACCGATTTTACATGCTGTCTGCGCTGCTTCCGTCGCATCACCTGCTTTTGTTGTGGCATGAGCGCTGGCTATATAACCGTTTTTCTCCAGCTGGATCAACACATCCGCCAGTACGGTCTTAAACGTTTCACGTCCTGATGTAGGGTTATAAATAATTCTCGCAGTCTTCATTTCTTTCTCCTGCTCTTTTTAGAATAAGTAAATAATAAATAGACACTTAACATAAAAACAATGAGCTGTACGCCTTTCGTGAGCGATGTATAATCCGTCGTCGAAAGGAACAACATTGTAAATATTAAGATCAGATTGATTGCGGTCAAAAATTTAAACAATGTTCAAGTCCTTGGCTTCTTTTAATAATGATGAGAAAAATTCCGTTTTTCTATGATGATATTCATCGGTATCGATGAAGGATTCATTATGTAGTTGTTTTAATTTCTGAAAATCATTCAGATACTCATCATTTTCGAGCAGCAGTTCTTTGCAGAGCAGAATTTCGGACTTCTTCTCCCTGTCGGACATGAAGATGAAATTCACGTCACAATCACCAAATTTCCCGTGAAAAACAGACTCCTCTTCAAAGAAGCGATTGAAATCGCCGGCCACTTCATAACCTTCCGCAATCAGAATATCCTTCAGCTCGGAAACTTTTGTAACCGTCTTAAGTATAACAAGGACATCGATTCCATTGGAACTGTTAAGCTTTTTTATGCTCGTGGACCCTATATGATGAAGCTCTATGACATTCTTTTTAAAATGCTCTAGCATCTGCATGGAAGCTTCCATGTAATGCGATTTTGCCATTTTATAATATTCATTCATAATTAATCATTCCTATATATTATCAAACCAAAAAATTAGTGTATAATATAGAATGATATCTTCTATATTTGTCATATTATAACATAGAATGTTATGAATAATATACATGATTTTTTGGAGGCC
>DEQG01000137.1:0-3644 GCA_002360325.1 Salinicoccus sp. UBA3372
GCGCCCGTCTTCTGTTGATTCTCCATCTTCAAATAAACTTCTCTGTTTGTACGTAAGTTCGTAGTATTCGATGTGACTAAAGGCGTATTGTGGATTTTCTGTCCGAGTACCTCCCAGGCATTACGGACTAATCCACTGGTTAAGAAATCCCCATGCGACCACTCTCCTCAAATTGATTGATTTTATCTTCCAACTGCAATGTTAATGATATGTCATCCCAGCCGTTGATAAGTTTTTCCTTATGGTATGCCGGAATGTCAAATTTATATACTTCACCGTCAGCAGTCACTGTTTGTTCCACCAGGTCAACTGACAGTTGGAAGTCTCCACTTTGTGCTTTGTCCTGCCATTCATCGACTTTGTCCTTGTCTGCTTCAATGACGATAATGCCGTTTTTAAAAGCATTACTGTAGAAGATGTCTGCAAAGCTCGGTGCAATGATCACTTTGAAACCGAAGTCCAGTAATGACCACGGTGCGTGTTCCCTCGATGAGCCGCAGCCGAAGTTCTCGCCTGCCACCATTACGGATGCACCTTCATATTTTTCATTATCCAAGTCAAAGTCCTGCTTCAGGTTTCCTTCATCATCGAAGCGCCAGTTATAAAATAAAAACTGACCGAAACCTGTTCTTTCGATACGCTTTAAAAATTGTTTTGGAATGATTTGGTCGGTATCCACATTATCTCTGTTCAGAGGATATACCTTACCTGTATGTTTCTCAACTGCTTCCATGTAATATCCTCCTTAAGAAATTTTCTCTTCCGACGTGTAAGTGCGGACGTCTACGAAACGGCCTTCGATTGCAGCTGCTGCAGCCATTTCAGGACTGACCAGATGCGTTCTCGCGCCGTTGCCCTGGCGGCCTTCAAAGTTACGGTTTGACGTTGATGCACAGCGGCCGCCGGCCGGGATGATGTCATCGTTCATACCCAGGCATGCACTGCATCCTGCGTCACGCCATTCGAATCCCGCATCTTTGAAGATCTTATCCAGACCAAGCTCTTCCGCTTCCGACTTCACTAAAAATGAACCGGGAACGACAATCGCCTTGATGCCGTCTTTCACTTTCCTGCCTTTGATGATATTCGCCGCACTCTGCAGATCCGGAACTCTCGAGTTCGTACAGGAACCGATGAACACATGGTCGATTTCAATCGATGTAATCGGCTGGTTCTCCGTCAGATCCATATAAGTCAGAGCACGTGTAATTTCATCTTTGTTGTCCACGCTTTCAACGGATGGTGTCGCACCGCTGATTGGTACAACCATTCCCGGGTTCGTCCCCCATGAAACCTGAGGTTCGATCTCGGTCGCATCAATTTCAATGGTCCTGTCATAAGTTGCACCTTCATCGGTTGCATATGCAAGCCATTTTTCACTCAATGCTTTGAACGCTTCTTCTTCTTTCGGGACGTAACGGCGTCCCGAAAGAAAGTCCACCGTTTTCTGGTCCGGAGAAATAAGCCCGGCTCTCGCACCGCCTTCAATGGACATGTTACATACCGTCATACGGCCTTCCATCGAGAGGCCGCGGACCGCTTCACCCGTATATTCAACAACATATCCTGCACCGAATTTGACTCCGAACTTTGCGATGATCGCAAGAATCAGGTCTTTTGCGGTAACGCCTGCGCCAAGAGGTCCATTCACTTTGACATTCATCGTCTTCGGACGGTCGCCGTATAAAGTCTGTGTAGCAAGGACGTGTTCGACTTCGCTTGTACCGATTCCGAATGCCAGGGCACCGAATGCGCCGTGCGTTGATGTATGGCTGTCTCCGCAGACAATCGTCTTGCCGGGCTGCGTCAATCCGAGCTGCGGCCCGATGATGTGGACGATACCCTGGTCCGGGTGGAACATATCAGCAAGCTTGACACCGAAATCTGCACAGTTTTTCTTCAGTGCATCCATCTGTTTCGCTGAAATTTCATCTTTAACATTTTCACGGTTTTTAGTCGGGACATTGTGGTCCATTGTGGCAAAAGTTAAGTCCGGCCGGCGAACTTTACGTCCGGCAAGCCGCAACCCTTCAAAAGCTTGAGGAGAAGTGACTTCGTGAACTAAATGTTGATCAATGTATATTAAATCCGGCTGTCCCTCATCTCTATGAACAACATGGTCTTCCCAGATTTTCTCAATAATAGTCTTTTTCTCAGCCATTCCTCATATCAACTCACTTATCCATTTTATTTAATATTATTTATAACAACTTCAACCATCTCTTCAGTGGAGACGGTTTTTCCGCCTTCGATATTCAGATCCATCGTATGATAGCCCGATTTCAATGCAGCGTCCACACTCTTTTCAATCGCTTCCGACTCCTCTGACAGGTGGAATGTGTACTTCAGCATCATCGCTGCCGACAGGATCATCGCGAGCGGATTCACTTTATTTTCACCGGCAATGTCCGGCGCTGAACCGTGAACCGGTTCATATAAACCAAAACCAGTACTGTTTAAACTGGCCGACGGGAGGAGTCCGATCGAGCCTGTAATCACCGATGCCTCGTCACTCAAAATATCTCCGAAAAGATTTTCTGTGACAACGACATCAAAATGGTTCGGGTCCGTAATCAGCTTCATCGCTGTCGAATCGACGAGCGCATGCTCGACTTCAACATCAGGATAGTCGGCACTTTTCTCATCCACAATTTCACGCCACATGCGGCTCGATTCCAAAACGTTCGCCTTATCCACTGAAGTCAGTCTGTTGCCGCGGAGTGTTGCAGCCTGGAAGCCGTACTCGACAATGCGTTCAATCTCTTCCCGCGTGTACTGGAGTGTATCGACGACCGAATTGCCGCCGTCCCTCCGCTCACTCGGCTTTCCGAAATAAAGACCGCCCGTCAGTTCACGTACGAATAAAATATCCGTACCACCGACGATTGCTTCCTTTAAAGGGGAAGCAGGTATCAGCCTGTCGAAGACTTTTATCGGACGGAGGTTGGAAAACAGCTCAAGTTCCTTACGGATCTTAAGCAGCCCCTGCTCGGGCCTTAAAGCTTTATCAACATTGTCCCATGCAGGTCCGCCGACCGCACCGAGCAGAATCGCATCTGCATTTTTCGCCCGGTCAAGCGTTTTATCAGCAAGGGGCGTGCCATGCGCATCATACGCGGCACCGCCGATGAGTCCTTCTTCAAAAGTGAATTCATGATTATATTTTTCTGCGATCTTTTTTAAAACTTCTTTTGCACCGGCCATGACTTCTGGCCCGACGCCGTCGCCCGGAAGTGTAAATATGTGTTTTTTCATGTCTGAGGGCTCCTTTTCGTCAGCTGCTGATTGAAATAGATTTTTCCTGTGTATTCTTGATCAGATAACGGTTCACTGCGTTGATGTATGCATTCGCCGATGCCTCGATCACGTCCTGTGCCGTACCGCGGCCGTTCATGACCTGTCCGTCCACTTTAAGCTGTACGTGTGCTTCTGCGAGTGCATCTTTACCGCGTCCGACAGAGTTCAGCTGATAATCGATAAGGTTCAGTTCCATATCGATCAGACCCTTGATCGTACCGTAAAGTGCATCGACGCTGCCGTTTCCTACTGTCGTATTCGAAATGGTCTTGCCTGCAGGTGTTCTGAGTGATACTTCACTTTCAGTGCCGTTTTCCGGACCGTAGTTCACCTGGAAGTTCTCCATC
>DEQG01000137.1:3654-9933 GCA_002360325.1 Salinicoccus sp. UBA3372
TATACATAGGAATATCTGCGTCTTCGGTTTTTATTTCCATTAATATCGTATATATATCATCTTCTGTGACTTCTTTTTTCTGATCGGTAAGAAGTTTGAATTTCTTGAATGCTGTAGTAATTTCGTCTTCTGTAAGTTCAAGTTTGAACTCAGCCACTTTGTCTTTGAATGCATGACGTCCGGAATGTTTTCCAAGGAATAAAGTGTTCTCGGACACACCGACAAGTTCAGGTGTGATGATTTCATAAGTCTCGGCGTTTTTGAGTACGCCGTCCTGGTGAATGCCTGACTCATGTGCGTATGCGTTGCGGCCGATGACTGCTTTGTTCGCCTGGATGTACATGCCTGACAGTTTGCTGACAAGGTCGCTTGTCCGTTTGATTTCTTTCAGGACAAGTGATGTTTCGTACGGATAGAAGTCCTTGCGGATTTCAAGTGCAACGGCGATTTCTTCAAGCGCCGCATTCCCCGCCCGTTCACCGATGCCGTTGACGGCGCACTCGACTTGAGTCGCACCGTTCTCAACAGCGGCGATGGAGTTTGCAACTGCCATTCCGAGATCGTCGTGACAGTGGCATGAAAGGTGGACTTTATCGATGTTCGGGACGTTTTCTGAAATCGTTTTGAACATCTGGCCGTATTCCTGAGGGGTTGTGAATCCTACAGTGTCCGGCAGGTTGATGACTGTCGCCCCCGCATCGATGACCTTTTCAATGAGTTTTGTCAGGAAATCGATATCGGAACGTGTCGCATCTTCAGCTGAAAATTCAACTTCAGGAAACATCGTTTTCGCATATGTCACCATCTCGACGGATTTTGCCAGCACTTCCTCTTCAGACATCTTCAATTTATATTTCATATGAATCGGAGATGTTGCGAGGAAGATATGAATCCTCGGTTTCGCAGTGTTTTTCAATGCTTCGTATGCACGGTCGATATCTTTCTGGTGCGTCCGTGCAAGTGCAGTCACTGAAGAGTTTTTAACAGTGTCCGCAATGAGCTTCACCGCTTCGAAATCCCCATCGGATGCTGCAGGAAAACCTGCCTCTATAATATCTACACCTAAGCGTTCAAGCTGCTTAGCGATTTCCAGTTTCTCACTTTTATTTAGATTGACTCCCGGTGACTGTTCACCGTCTCTAAGTGTAGTATCAAAAATTTGAATATCAGCCATTGCCAATCATCCTTTCATTATTTATTAACAGCTTCTCCGACAAACGGCATTAACGCGCGCAGGTCTTTACCAACCTGAGTGATCGGGTGATTGTATTCCTGATTATTGATAGCATTGTATCTTGGACGTCCCGCCTGGTTTTCAAGCACCCAGTCTTTTGCGAATGAACCATCCTGGATTTCTTTTAAGATATCCTGCATACGCTCTTTAGTCTCATCGTTTACAACTCTGGGTCCGCTTACGAAGTCGCCCCACTGAGCTGTATCTGAAATTGAATAGCGCATGTTTTCAAGTCCGCCTTCGTACATTAAGTCAACGATTAATTTCAACTCGTGAAGACACTCGAAGTATGCAACTTCCGGCTGGTATCCTGCATCCGTCAATGTTTCAAATCCAGCTTTGACAAGTGATGTCATACCGCCGCATAATACTGCCTGTTCACCGAACAGATCCGTTTCAGTCTCTTCCTGGAACGACGTTTCAAGAATTCCTGCACGTCCTGCGCCGACGCCGCCTGCGTAAGCCATTGCGATCTTCGTCGCCTGACCTGTAACATCCTGGTATACACCGTATAATGCCGGAACACCCGCCTCTTCTTCAAAAGTACGGCGCACTAAGTGGCCCGGTCCTTTTGGTGCTACTAAGAATACGTCAACATCTTCTCTCGGTACGATCTGAGTGAAATGAACGTTGAAACCGTGTGCGAAAGCAAGTGCACTGTTCGGCTTCAAGTTATCTTTGATGCTTTCGTTGTATACTTTTGGCTGATGTTCGTCCGGAAGTAAAACCATTGTGACATCCGCATCTTTAACCGCTTCACTTACAGCTTTAACTTCAAAGCCGTCCTCTTTTGCCTTATCAAAAGATTTACCTTCTCTTAAGCCGATAACGACTTCGTTACCTGAATCTCTTAAGTTCTGTGCGTGAGCGTGGCCCTGCGAACCATAACCAATGATGGCAATTTTTTTCCCGTTTAATACTGCTTGGTCAAGATCTTTGTCATAAAATACTTTAGTCATAATAATTTTCTCCCTTTCATTCCTGTGAATTTACACTATTAATGTTTGATAGTCTGAAACTTGTTTTTGCTGCTTGCCTCTTGTGAAAGCTGTAATGCCTGTGCGCGAAAGCTCTTTGATGCCGTATGGTGTCAGTAAATCTATAATTGCTTCAATCTTATCCGGTTTGCCGGTAACTTCAACAATTAACGAATCTTTCGAAATATCAAGTATCCGTGCCCTGAACGGTTCCACGATGCCGTTGATTTCAGAACGGCTCTGAGGTGTGGCAACCACTTTGATCAGACACAGTTCACGTGCCACTTTGTTCGTGTCCGTGATGTCATTCACTTTCAGGACATCAATCTGTTTATGGAGCTGTTTTGTCAGCTGTTCAATCTTCTGTGCCTCTTCAACGTCCACAACAAATGTGATTTTCGAAATCCCTTCTATCTCCGTCTCGCCGACAGTGATACTTTCAATGTTGAACCCCCGGCGTGACAGGAGCCCTGTCACACGGTTTAAAACCCCGCTGGAATTCTGAACAGTTGCTGTAATTATTCTTCGCATGGTTTCACCCCTATCATTTCGTGATTTCCTTTACCTGGTGCAACCATTGGAAATACAAGATCCAACTTGACGATTCTTGCATCGATCAGCGCAGGACCATCATGTTCAAATGCACTTTTCAATGTTTCCCGGACTTTATTTTCATCTTTCACCTGGAAAGCTTCAGCACCGAATGCTTCAGCAAGTTTTACGAAGTCAGGATTCTGATCCAGAAGTGATTCCGAATAACGCTCTTCATAAAACTCTTCCTGCCACTGTCTGACCATGCCCAGTGCCTCGTTGTTCACGATGACCACTTTTACAGGCAGGTTGTAATGCTTCAGCGTCTGCATTTCCTGCATGGTCATCTGGAAGCCGCCGTCTCCGACGATTGCAACTACAGTCGCATCTCTGTCACCAAGCTGTGCGCCGAGTGCCGCCGGCAGGCCGAAGCCCATTGTACCGAGGCCGCCGCTCGTTACGAAGCGGTTTGGCCGGTCCAGCTTGTAGAACTGTGCTGTCCACATCTGATGCTGCCCCACATCTGTTGTAACAATCGCTTCGCCGTCAGTTTCTTCATATATCTGTTCGATCAGCCACTGAGGGGAAATCAGGTCGTCACTGCGTTCGTACCAGAAAGGTGAATCTGCTTTGTTGTCCATGACTTTCTGGTACCATTCGCTGTGGTCATCACATTCAACCGATGAATTCAACATGCGCTTCAATGCTTCTTTCGCATCGCCGACCACCGGGATGTGTGTTTCAATGTTCTTGCCGATTTCAGCAGGGTCGATATCGATGTGGGCGACCTTTGCTTCAGGGGCGAAATGCTTGATTGCGCCTGTCAGCCTGTCATCGAAACGTGCACCGATGTTAATCAGGAAATCTGATTCGTATATTGCCATGTTCGCTGCATATGAACCGTGCATGCCGGCCATTCCGATCGACTGTTCATGAGTGCCCGGGAAAGTCCCAAGACCAAGAAGTGTCGTCGTTACCGGGATTTTATGCTTTTCAGCGAATTCTCTTAATTCTTCACTGCCCTGTGCGAACTGTACGCCCGCTCCGGCTAAGATTACTGGTTTTTTTGCTGTTTTCAATGCATTCATTACGCGTTTTATCTGCAGTGGATTCGGATTGACTGTCGGCTGATATCCCGGAAGATGGAAATCTGTATCAAATGTTTCTGTTACGACTTCCTGTGCAATGTTCTTCGGTATATCAACAACTACCGGCCCCGGTCTTCCCGTTGTTGCGATATGGAATGCTTCTCTTACTATTCTTGGTAGATCCTTTATATCTGACACCTGGTAGTTATACTTCGTAATAGGAGTCGTCAGCCCTATTACATCCGCCTCCTGGAACGCGTCCGTACCGATTACCGCCGATGACACCTGACCGGTGAAACATACGACCGGCAATGAGTCCATCATTGCATCCGTAATGCCGGTGATTAAGTTTGTAGCACCCGGACCGCTTGTTGCAATTACGACGCCGGCCTTGCCGGTTGTCCTTGCATATCCTTCAGCTGCGTGTATCAAACCTTGTTCGTGTCTGCATAAAATATGATTGAATGATGCATCGCTCTTATGGAGTGCATCATAAATCGGTAACACAGCACCTCCAGGATAGCCAAAAACTGTATCAACATTCTGATTAACTAATGCTTCAATTAAGACATCCGCACCCGTTATAAAATCTTCTTCAATTCTACTGTTCAACTGCGCTTCTTTTATTGCCAGTTCTGTCTTCATTGAAAAACCTCCTCATTCAATCACATAATATTTTAATAAAAAAACTCTTTTCTCACACTGCTACAAAGTAACAATGGGGAGAAAAGAGTTCATTTGCTCACGGTACCACCCAAGTTTGCCACTGCCTCGCGGCAGCAGCCTTATGGTCTGCATGATGTAAGAAGAGGTAAATGTTAATAAGGAGTTAATTTATGGCGGTCATTCCATTTAATTTATGACTTACCTCATGCAGTCCGTTTACTTAACGAGTGGCGAACACCCGGCTGTGCCTAATAAGTGATATACCTTTCAGCACAACGCTCAGGGATGAGCATAAAGTTAACATCGATCTGGGTTCTCAGCCGTGCCCCATTCTCTTTAAATCAATAGTGATAACTTTAAATTCCCTTCAAAGCTTTTTAAAGAATATTCAGTTCTTAATTAGTCTGATATTTCTGTAATATGATGTTGAAAGTTATATTACAGGCTTTCGACTAAGAAATCAACTGTTTTTATTAGATATTTTTAAATTATCTAAATTTTTAGTAATTGAAAACGATTACAATGCTTTCACAATGCATTGTTCGGATTTTTAAACTTTTTTTAAGTTTTTTTGTGTTTTATAGTATACCGCTGCATCGATTGCGAATTATAGACATAAAAAAACCCGTACGATACAGTCATCGTCCGGGTTTTATTTTCATCACTTCTGATAAAGATCGTCTCTGTTCAGGAAATCGGTCACAGCTCCGAGGGAGGAGTTGGATACGATATGTGCATACTTGCCGAGAACGCCTTTCTTATAAAGCGGCGGCAGCTCGAGTTTATCTGCACGTGCTTTCATCTCTTCATTTGAAACCTGCATCGTAATCTCTTTCGTATCCTGGTCGATCGTTACGACATCGCCTGTCTGAACGAGCGCCACCGGTCCGCCTTCCTGAGCTTCAGGCGCAATATGGCCGACGACCAGTCCGCGGGTGCCTCCGGAGAATCTGCCGTCAGTAAGGAGCGCGACATCTTCGCCGAGTCCTTTACCGGAAATCAGGCTGGACAGTGACAGCATCTCAGGCATGCCCGGTCCGCCTTTCGGTCCGACGTAGCGCACGATGACGACGTCGCCTTTGACGATTTCGTTCTCCATGACCGCATCGATGGCTTCCTGCTCGGTATCGAATACTTTCGCAGTCCCTTCGTGACGGCGCACTTTCACGCCGGACACTTTCGCAACCGCACCAAGCGGTGCAAGATTCCCTTTCAGTACAATCAGAGGACCGTCTGCACGTTTAGGGTTATCAAGTGGCATCACTACATCCTGACCATCTTTAAGGTGCTCGACCTCTTCAAGGTTTTCGGCAATCGTCTTGCCTGTAACCGTCAGACAGTCACCGTGGATCAGGCCGTTCTCATATAGATACTTCATGACCCCCTGTACGCCGCCGACATTGTAAAGATCCTGGAAGACGTACTTTCCGCTCGGTTTAAGATCAGCCAGATGCGGTACTTTTTCCTGCATCACGTTGAAGTCGTCGATGGACAGTTCCACTTCTGCTGCGTGCGCAATCGCCAGCAGGTGAAGGATCGCATTCGTCGAACCGCCAAGAGCGTATACGACAGTGATCGCATTTTCAAAAGCTTCTTTAGTCAGAATGTCTTTAGGATAGATGTCCTTTTCAAGCAGGTTCAGAACCGCCTGACCCGCTTCGTATACATCCTGCTCCTTGTCTTTCGACACTGCAGGATTTGACGCCGAGCCCGGAAGACTCATGCCCATCGCTTCAAGCGCTGCAGCCATGGAGTTCGCCGTGTACATGCCGCCGCAGCCGCC
>DEQG01000137.1:10089-11637 GCA_002360325.1 Salinicoccus sp. UBA3372
GTTCGCCATTGCAATCGCACAGCCCGGCATGTTCTTATCACAGCCTCCGATTGCAACTAATGCATCCAGATTCTGTCCGCCGACCATCGTCTCGATGGAGTCAGCGATGATATCTCTTGAAGGGAGTGAAAAACGCATGCCCTGGGTTCCCATCGCAATACCGTCTGCAACCGTGATTGTATTGAACTGGATCGGCACACCGCCCGCTTTGCTCACACCTTCTTTTGCAAACTGCGCAAGGTCATTCAGATGAATGTTACATGGCGTCGTCTCCGCCCAGTTGCTCGCAACACCGATCTGCGGCATCTGAAACTTTTCATCAGTAAACCCGACCGCACGTAGCATCGCACGGTTTGGTGCCTTGACGTTACTTTCTGTATACACTTTACTGTTGATTCTAAGATCTTTTTTCTCTGCCATAAATTCTCCCGCCTTTTAAGTAATTATTTCTTCCGTCTTACCCGATTCTTCCACTTCTGCATTATCATCTTCGTCGTTTTCCATCTTACTCATCCAGTTCGCAACAAGCGAGCCTGAAATATTGTGCCATACCGAGAATATTGCCCCTGGAACAGCTGCAATCGGTGAGAAATGTGCGGTCGCAAGCGTCGCCGCAAGTCCCGAGTTCTGCATGCCCACTTCTATGGAGATCGCCTTCTGGTCCTGAACTTTGAAATTGAGCAATCTGCCAATCAGAAATCCTACAGCATATCCAAGAAGGTTATGAAGGATGACCACAGCAAAAATCAACAATCCCGTCTCGATGATATTTTGAACATTCGTCGAAACGACAGCTGCGATTACAGCAATTATACCAACAACTGACACCAACGGTAAAACCCCTACCACTTTTTCAACTCTTTCACCGCCGAGCAGGTAATTGACAATGACACCCGCAACAACCGGTATCAATACAATCTGTACGATCGAAATGAACATATCCATGAATGATACTGGAAGCAGTGCACTTGCCAGCAATAAAGTAAGCAGCGGCGTAACAACCGGTGCAAGCAGCGTTGAAATCGAAGTTGCCGCGATTGAAACCGCCACGTTGCCTTTTGCAAGGAACGTCATGACGTTGGATGAAGTACCGCCCGGAGTACACCCGACAAGAATGACACCGATTGCGATTTCTGCCGGCAGCTGGAATATCCATACAAGCAGTACCGAAATGAGCGGCATGACGATATACTGTGCCGCAACTGTAAACAGTACAGCCTTCGGAGCCTTAACAACCTCTTTGAAATCGCCGAGTTTCAAAGTGAGCCCCATTCCAAACATGATGATTCCGAGAAGAATTGAAATATAAGGCGCAATCCAACTGAATCCGGATGGAAATACAAATGCCAGAACAGCAAATACCAATGCCCAGACAGCAAAAGTATTACCTACAAACTGACTGAAACGAATTAAAGCATTCATAAACAAGACCCCATTCTTTGTAATTTTATTTAATAGCACTTATATTATCAGATTTCTGCGCCGGTCAATAGCTTTATTTTTAAATTTTTAGAATCTTGTAACGTTTCAATTAATTGTATATAAGCT
>DEQG01000093.1:0-1524 GCA_002360325.1 Salinicoccus sp. UBA3372
AAAAATATGCGTCGTTTATTGTCAGTCTTCAACTTTTATCGCTCCATAAGAAAAGAAATACAGATATACCGTCACTTCAGTGCCCAGCGCTTTTTCGGCCGAACGGCGGTAAATATCCATCTGTGTCCTGTACCGGGCCGCCAGATCGTCTTCTGTGAACATCGGCGGAATCCAGTCGGTTTTATAGTCAATGATAGTATAATGGCCGTCGATTTCCAATAAGCAGTCCATAATTCCCTGGACGATCTGTGATTCATATTCAGAATAGCCGATCGCCTGCTGGTTCATGATGAACGGTATTTCCGTGTGGATCTGCTTCTGCTTTTCGAGCAGTCCCATCATCGTTTCGTCACTGATGAAACGGATGACGTTTTCATGTATTTTCTTGACATGCACGTCCGTCAGAAATGTTTCCCTGTCCTCGATATTCCGGATCAGCCGGCCGATGTATGCTTCCCTGTCCGCTTCTTCGAGGATGCTGAAAGCATTCCAGTCATTCAACAGATGCATCATCACTTCGTGCATGATCGTCCCGAAAATCGGCGCCTCGACCCGGTCCCTTTTGAAATTCGGCTCTTTTAAATTGACCTGCCTCGTGTGCCGGATCACTTTCGCATCATCCGGCTGCGTATCATTTTTACGCTTGATCTCTGTCACGGATTCCTTGTGCACGACGCGGGTCGTTTCCGGACTGTGATACCGGTAGTTGAACCGGTCGGATAAAGACTCCGACCGCCCCGCATCCACCTCTTCAAGCATATCGAGCGTCAGGTGATGGCGTGTCTCCTCTTCCTCATCGTCTTCGATGGCGGCATTGTCCATCTTGATGAAATCAAAATCTTCGTCATTCAAATATTTCAAAATCGGATATAGGAGCTCCTGGACGCTCGTAATGTTCAGACGGTGATCGGCCAGCACCATGCCGCCGCTGTATAAATATTTCTGCTTCTCTTCCTTTTTAAAGACGACCGGTATGATCAGCTGTTCGACCGCACGCGTCATTGCCACATAGATCAGCCGCATCTCTTCCGAGATCGTTTCTTTTTTAATGTATTCCTGCATCACGGTCGTGTGGATGCTCGGTAAAATCGTATTATGTTCCGGTCTGAACTGCCTGAAGCCGATGCCGTAGTCCGCATGGACGATGACCCTCGACTGCAGATCTCTGAAGTTCAGGTTTCTGTGAATGCCTGCATAGATGACGTATTCGAATTCAAGACCTTTTGAAGCATGGATTGTCATGACACGTAAAATATCATCGTCCGGCGAAACGGTATTCTCCTCGCCGAAGTCCTGGCCGTCCCCGAGCATTCTGCTGATCGTCGTAATGAACTGGTACAGTGAGATATGCGACATCTCTTCAAATTCCATCGCCTTCTCAATCAGACCGTTCAAGTTTGCCTGCCTGTTCTGGCCGCCGGGCAGCCCTGAGAAATATTCCGGCAGATTGAACTGATAATAAATTTCATCGATGAGCTCGGGTACATTCAAGTACCTTGCCTGCATACGCAGCTCATCGAGAAC
>DEQG01000093.1:1609-5403 GCA_002360325.1 Salinicoccus sp. UBA3372
ATCCGCATGGGACAGTGAACGGATTCTCGCGATATCCTCCTCGCTGAAGTCAAACTGGGGCAGACGCATCGTACCGACAAAATGATCATCCTGCAGCGGATTGTCGATGATGGACAGTATGCTGATCAGCGTACGCACTTCAAGCGTATCCAGGTAGCCAGTACGGTTGTTGACGTACACAGGCAGTTCCGCTTCACTCAGCATTTTGCGGTAATCTTCGTTATCCCGGGTGTTGCGCGTCAAAATGACGATATCTTTATAGCTTGCGCCAAGGCGCACCTTTTCTTTGATGACATTGATGATATGCCTGATTTCCGCATTGCCGTCAACATCGTCCGTCTCTTCCAGCACGTGCACTTCCTGACTGATGTCCGGTGCATCAAGATAGTTCCCCTGGACGAGCTTCTGTGCGTCTCCGTAATCGATTTCTCCGACCGTTTCATCCATGATCCGCTCAAATACATGGTTCGTCAGATCGAGCACCCCGCCTTTTGAACGGAAGTTGTGGTTCAGGTGGATGACTCTGCCGCTGCCCGGTTCGGAAAATCTGCCCGCTTTTTCTATAAACAGTGACGGGTCCGCCTGTCTGAATTTATATATCGACTGTTTGACGTCTCCGACCATGAACAGGTTGCCGTCCTTTTCTTCACCCCTTTTAAGGAGGGAGATGATGGCCTCCTGTACACGGTTGATATCCTGATACTCATCGATCATGATTTCCTTGAACTGCTCACGGTAGATTTTCGCGACTTCATTGTCATTCGCGTTCAAAATTGCGAGCGCATAATGCTCATAGTCCGAAAAGTCCATGTCATTTCTGCTCTGTTTTTTCTCTTTGAAAAGTTCCAGTACATCGAGCGCAATCTGGATCAGTGTATTGTTCATGTCATTCATCGGCGACAGTTCGCTTTCGACCTCTTCGTACGTATAGGCGTGGAGCGCGCGCAGATTGTTATATGCATCTTTCACTTTATTCTGCGTGTCCGTCAGCTCTTTTTTCTCATCCGGATCAGCGATCTTTTTGAAAAATGAAGTCCGTCCGTCTTTCAGCTGGTACGGCGGCAGAGATATCGCCCTGCCCTGAAGATTGTCTTCGCGCGCAAATTCCACCGTCCGGATCATATCCGTCAGAGCGTCGAACGCATCTCTTCTGTGCGTATCTTTCAGCGCCTCGTGATGGACTGCCAGATAATCTTTGTGCAGGTCCTGAAGGGAGGCTTCAAGCGCGATCAGTTTATGTCTGATGATATCGTTGTAGTCATCCAGTATGCTTTGCATATGAATGTTGTCTTCATACTGGCCGAACTGCGATGTCAGGTAGACATGCGGCTCCGGGCTCGCTACGGCGGTATAGTACATGCTTTTGATGATGTCTTTCAGACCGCTGTTGTTCTTGTCGGATGCCGTCATCAGATTCAGTTCGACGAATGGTTCCGAGCTGTCTTCGTAGTAGTTTTCCAGCACCTGATCGATGGCGTTTTCGAGACGGATCTGCCCTTCGATATCGGACAGTGTACGCATATCCGGCGAGATGCCGATGACGTTGTAATGCATTTTGATCAAATAGAGGCAGAAGCTGTGAAGCGTGGATATATGGGCTTCGTTCAGCTTCAGTATCTCTTCATTCAGACGCGGGTCGCCTGTTTCCACATATTTCTTTCTGAGCGCTTTTTCAATTTTCTCTTTCATGTCTTTCGCACTCATATTCGTAAATGTGGAGACGAGCAGTTCATCGACCGAATATCTGCCGCCGACGATGTTCTGGATGATGCGTTCAACGAGCACCGTCGTCTTGCCGCTTCCTGCAGCGGCCGAAATCAATATATCCGAACCGCTGAAATGAATCGCTTCATACTGTTCATCCGTCCATGTCACCATCACCGGTCACCTCACTTTCAAATTTCTCTATTTCTGTTTCATCCATCTTATTTTCACGGATGTCGCGTGCATTCAGTAAATAATCCACCCGGCATGCAAATTTGAAATCGCAGAAATTGCATGGCAGTACATCATTCGTCGCCATCGGATTCACTTTATTCGCACCGCTGTAGATGTCATCGGTCACCGTCTTATACAGTTCCATCACATAGTTTGCGTAATGGCTGAACAGCGCCGGGCTGAAGTAGCGGCCTTTCGTCCGTGCGTGGATCTTGCCTTTCGCCGATACGGTGATCGGATAATATTCCCCGTACTCCGTATAGTTTTCGAAGTCTGACAGCAGTCCGCTCAAACCGACCGAAGTCCCGTCCAGATATTCATTGAACGACGGATGTTCATTGATGAACGCACCGTCGGGCCTGAGCTGTTTATTCTGCTCTTTGATGATATCTTCCCGGTCCTTTTCCTCCTTCAGGTTGAGGACCGGGTCCTTGACCGGGAAGAAAAGCATGCTGCTGGGTTTTATTTCCCCGTCGAATAAAGCATTGCCCTTTTCGGTCAGGACATACATGTATGTGATCATCTGCAGTTCGAGGCCGTTCAGTATGCCGGTCCTTGAAATGCTTCTTGTGCTCGATTTGTAGTCGATCAGATTGATGTATGAATCGCCGCCTGTATTATAAGCATCGATGCGGTCGATCTTACCCCGGAGTGCGATCCTGCGTCCTTCATTGCTCGTCAAAATCACTTCGCCGAGATCATCCCGCTCTTTGCCGAATGACATTTCGACGCGGGAAATCCTGTATTCCCCGAGACGTTCGATATCGCGCATGAAATGGATAAGTCTTTCCAGCGCATCTTTTGCACGGCGTTTCAGTGAAGCATTATAAAATGACTCATTGAAAATGCCATACTGTATCGCTGCCGCTTCTTCGTCAATCGCGGTTTCAATGATGCTGCCGATGTGGTCGTCCTCATGCCGGAATGTGAAGCCGAGCTTCCTCGTCACATGCTCCAGCACGTGGTGGTACAGGTTACCGAGGTCGAGCGGCGCCACTTTGAACGGCTGTCTGACATTCAGTTTGAGGCCGTAATTTGAAAAATGCTGGAACTCACAGCGGTTGAATGATTCGAATCTGGACACACTCGCCATCATCGATTCGCCGTATAACGCCTCCGCCGTATCATGAGAGATCGGTTCCGAGCGGTTGTCATCCGTCAGGCTCGCCTTGATTCTCGAGTACATGCCCGTCGTATCATAGCGCCTGATCATCTGGTACAGGCGGATCCATGTATTGAACTCAGGATATTTGGCAATTTCCTGAACCGCCGCATTATTTATATTGAGCAGCTCCCTCATCTTCAGATGGATGAGCGGCTCCATGCTCCTTGCCGACGACACCAGTTTTTCCGGTTCGAAATTTTCGTAAAGGGACGTCCGGCTGTAGACGAGATCCTTCTGGTAATCATTTTCAGGTATGATTTCTTCGGCGAACGGGCTGATCTTCGTCGTTTCACCGCCTGCGAGCGTATTTGAAAAGCTGATGTAAAGGCCGTCAGTCGCACGTGTGATGCCGTGGTAAAAGACGAATCTCTCGTCCTGGGCAAGCACTTTGGCACTCGGCGAGAGAATGATGTCATGTTCTTCGAACAGCTCTTTCTCCTCTTCCCTGATGATTGCGTCCGTCCGGGTTTCCCTCGGCATGACGTTACGGTTCATGCCGATCAGGAAGACGTACTTCTTGTTCTCGACTTTAGCGAGGTCGAGGTTTCCGACGATGACCTGGTCGATCGTCGAAGGCAGCAGATTGAATTCCGCGTTCAGCAGACCGTCTTTGAATGTTTCATAAAAGATGTCGAATGTGACTGCGTCCTCCTTGAAGACGATATACGCATCATCCATCAGCCGGATGAAC
>DEQG01000093.1:5535-6290 GCA_002360325.1 Salinicoccus sp. UBA3372
GTGATATACTCCTTCACCGTCGCTGCCTCATCGAACCGGTTAAAGAGATCCGACAGCTGAGCCAGCACTTTATTTTTAAAGTCCAGCAGGTCCCGGACCTCTTCGGTCACATCCTTTTCGATGATCTGACCTTCGGCACTGCGGATCTTCCTGACCGTAAATAATTCGTCTTTGAACAGGGCGCTCCGCGTCAGTCCGCGCTCCAATGCGAAGTTTTCAAATTGGAAAATAAAATCCCGTTCGGTGTCATCGGTCAAATATTCGGTTTTCAGAACATCCATGAGCGCCGTAAAATCGAATTTACGCATGTAGCACTCGAGCACCGCAACGATGAACCGGATGAACGGATGTGAATACATCGGGACTTTACAGTCGACGTGATAGGAAATATCGAAGCGTCTGAAAATCGAATGGATATGCTGAATATAACCCTGGTCGCGGTAAAGGATACCGATATCGTTATAGTTCACATCGCCGTCAGCAGTCAGCCGTTCAATTTCCCGCGCAACGTTTGTGACTTCGTCGATGATGTTCGGCGACTCAGTAATTTTGATGCCGTCATATAAAGTCATCGGGCGGTTGTCCGAGAAATATTCCTCAAGCTGAATCAGTCCCATCTTGCCTGAACGTCTGAACTGATCCTCGAAGTGGACGATTTTCACTGCGCTGCCCAGCAGCTCCTGCAGTCTTTCGATACTCGCATCCGTCTTTCTGAAGAGGGTTTTATTCTCCCCTTTATGGGTCAGGAGGACGTT
>DEQG01000117.1:0-2318 GCA_002360325.1 Salinicoccus sp. UBA3372
GGTATTTAATGCGTATATGGAAGCCGAGCGGGATGCGTATGTCCAAGCCAAGAATCGTGAACGCAGCCCGGATCGTCAGGATATGCGGGTTCAGTTTATCTACGCTTCCGGGTCCTCCCCGAAATACTGGCTCTGGTCGGTGAACAGCACGAGCAGTATATACATCACAATACACAGTACGAAGAATGCGAATCCCCAGCCGACTGTCTGCTGGTCGATCATCAAATAGTTGTTGCATAATGTGCTTTCGGAAAAAATATATAGATATGTCATGACCGAGAAGATGACCATCAAAATCATGAACAGCACAATCTCAAATGTCTGGGACATCTTCTTCCAGCTGTCCCGTAACGGCACGCCTGCCAAAAACGGCAGCGACACAAATTTCCAAAATTCGACAAACCATATTTCAAGCGCTTCGTCCATCGTCCGCGGGAGCATCCAGTAGAGCAGGATAACGAGGAACAAAACGACGCCGGGCAGGCCGGTTTTATTATATTTATCAAATACGTCCCCGAAATGTTTCTGAAAGAACGGCGCCATCAACAGTCCTGAAACGAACAATAACAGCATCTGCATATGCATGTGGAATGCCATTACCGATTCGAGGAAGTCCCTTACAGGCGGCAGAGCGAGAAACGACAGCAACACCAACCCGTACCAGAATTGTTTCATTGTGCAGCGACCTCCTCTTCCGCTTCGACCGCTTCAACAATCGCCGCAGCAGCATCATCCACTTCCCGGTAATCCAATACTTCACCCAACCGCCCGTCCGGTTCTATCAAATAAAATGATGTATTATGCTGAAAATCGGTATCGCCTTCAGGAATTACGGTCACTTCATACATATTCAAAATCTCTTCCAGATCGTCGTCATCCGGCACACGGAGCATTCTCCAGCGCTCGCCGTCAGCATCGAAGTATCCGGCATATCTGTCCAGCACTTCAACCGTATCCCGCTCCGTATCGAATGACATGCTGAGAAAGACCAGATCATCACCGTACTTCTCCATATCAATCATATCGTATACATATTTCATATTTGATGACATTTCCGGACATGCCGTTGCGCATGAAGTGTAAATAAAGGTCATGAGCATGTGCTTGCCTTCGAATTCATCAAAATTGTATTCGCGGCCTTTATTATCCACGACTTCGATATTCGGAAACTCCGGGGGCTGGGCTTTCAGATCCTGCAGCCTCTGGGCCTCCATCGTGAATGCGGTGAATCCGCTTGTTGAGAAAAAAAGCAGGAGGCCGCCCAAGACTAAGATGACTCCGCTGATCATGAGTTCTTTTTTCATCTCCGGCAACCTCCTTCAATATTATTTATCAAGTTAGAATGTACGTATTGGCGGTGACCCCGGCGGTGCGTTTCCGATGATGTCGACGAGCGGTACAACGTAACCCATCGAGATGATCAGTATTGCAACAATGACCCACAGACCCCAGTTTTCCGTCCATTTTGGAGTTTTGTGCGCATCTTCTTCCTGTTCTTCGACCATCATGAATTCCGTGTAGCCTTTCGGAGCCAGGAACATCAGGTGGAAGACGATGTAGACGATAAGGACGACACCGGCGAATAACAGCGTGCCCCCTGCGCCGAGGAATATCAGGTACGGATCCCATTCAAGCGCGGTCGGGTGTCCCCCGTATGTCGTATATTCCGTACGTCTCGGTGAACCGATCAGCCCGGCGTAGCTCATGGAAAGTGACATGAACAGCATGCCGACCGTCCAGATCATCGTCTGCCATATGCCGAGGTTGTGAATCTTCTTCGTCAGCACTCTGCCTGACAGATGCGGGATGAGCCAGTAGACGAGTCCGAAGAATGTCAGTACAACCGCAACCCCGACGGTGACGTGGAAGTGTCCGACGACCCATAGCGTGTTATGGACCACCTGGTTCAGCTGGTTGTTCGTCTGGGCGATACCGCCCGCTCCGCCAAAGATGAATGAAATCATCGCAAGCATGATGGCAAGGAATCTGACGTCATGCCAAGGCAGTTTCCAGAACCAGCCGAGAAGTCCTTTGCCGCCGCGGCGGCGTCCGGTCCTTTCCAACGTTGCGAACAATGCGAATGCTGTCAGTAATGAAGGCACTGCGATCGCAAGACTCATGAACAAGTGCATGAATTTCAGACCTTCAGTGAATCCCGGGTCCACAATCTGGTGGTGGAATCCGCCTGGTACGTTCAGGACGACGATCAGGATGACGACCGCTCTAGCCAGTGAGTCACTGAACAGCTTGCCGCCGATGACTTTAGGCACGACCATGTACCATGCGGAAATCGCAACGAGATACCAGACGTTAACGAG
>DEQG01000117.1:2329-4410 GCA_002360325.1 Salinicoccus sp. UBA3372
GTATGTCCGAATGCCCAGAATAAAGTTCTTGTCAGAAGTACGTTGATCGTATCGATCCAGCCGAGTGTCCATGGAATGATGTAAAATACTTCAGCTGCAACGAATGATGTACCGAATGTGATCAGTACATACACACCGACTGCGAAGAATGCGAACAGCGGCAGGTGCCTGCCTTTATTCTGCTTCTTCCATCTGAATGCACTGATGAATACACCGATCCCCGACATCCAGATATTTAGTACTACAAATACGAGTCCGATGTAGAACCATGGGTTTGCAGCCATCGGTGCGTAGAATGTGTAGAGCACCGTCGCTTCCCCTGCGAAGATCATGATCGCCACGAGTATCGCACCGAACATGAAGAGTCCGTATGCCACCCAGCCCAGGGTCTTTATTCCTTTAGTGAGCCCGCCGAGGACGTAGTCCACTGCCGACCATAAGTAACCGTTCATGAATAATGTCGTAAAGGCCAGTATTAATAAAACGCCGTGCAGCGACAACATTTCGTAGTAGTTCATACCGCCGACGATCGTCAGGACGCCTGCGCGGTTCAGCCCCTGCAGCAGCCCGAAAAATCCGCCGACGAGGAGCAGAGCGAATGCTGTTGCCATGTTCGTCAGTGCCAGTTTGTTTGCAGTAACAATTCTAAGTGGTTTCTTCACCGTCTCACTCCTCTACCGTAATTGTTGCAGACATCGTATGGTGTCCGGTTCCGCAGTATTCGTTACATACCATAATGTACTCGCCTGCTTCATGGAACGTCTGTGTGGTTTCCTGGATATAGCCGGGTATGACCATCGTGTTCAAGTTTGTGTGCGGCACGTTGACCCCGTGCACTACGTCTTTGGTCGCCATTCTGAATGTCACTTCAGCGCCTTCAGGCACCGAAATTTCACTCGGTTCAAACTGGAATGCCTGGAGCGTCATAATGACTTCATACTCATTGTCGCCGACTTCATAAACGCCCGGTTCCGAGAACTCCGGATGCTCCTCCACTGTCTGCGGGTCGATATGTTCCTTATGCGACGGAGGCGCCATGCCCAATGCGAATGCCTGATATCCTGTAATACCCATCGCTATGATAATGATGCCGACCGCAACAATCATCCAGATTTCTTCCATCTTGTTCATTTTCATTGTATTAAGACTCCCTTCTCAACCTGTTTTTAAAAGCGCATCAGGAATAATATGAGCAATACTCCTGTCCATAAAACAATCGAACCGCCGACGAAGAATAATGTTGAAAATAAAGTCCCCTTCAAGGTCAGATCTTCAGGCGCACTTCTTTCCACCGGCTTTTCCTCTTCTCTTAATTTCTCTGCCATGGATAAACCCTCCTGTTTATAATATGTTCGTTTTTAACTTACCTCTATTGTATAAGTACTTTGATACAGGTATTGTGATTTGCGTCACATCTCAGGAAAATTTGTTCGAAAAGTCAGAAGTCTTAATATTCAGATAAATCAAGGCATAAAAAAAGCAGCACACCTTCTGTAGTGTGCCGCTTTAAACAAAGGGGATGGGAGAAATTTTTCACTGTTTAACAAAGGGGTATGTTTTTCAGTGATAAAATTTTCATGTATAAAATATAACATCCCCATTGGTTTAGAGCAACATTATGAATAGCATTTCACAATTTGTTCATAATGTAAACGTATTCACATGATAACTTGTATATAAAATACATACATCTGGTCATTTCCAATGGATTAAGCGTGTCCGAGCAGCTTTTCAAATTCATCCAGCTGGCTTTCAAACACCTTCATCGCATGGTCGATCGGTTCTCTCGTCGTCATGTCGACACCTGCATTTTTAAGGATTTCAATCGGATAGTCTGAAGATCCTTTCTTTAAAAACTCATTGATATAACGGTCGCGCACTTCCGGTCCGCCGTCAAGCACCTGTTTTGAAAGTGTCGCAGCAGCAGCGTATCCAGTCGAATACTGATACACATAATAGTTCATATAGAAGTGCGGGATCCGCGCCCACTCGACATCGATGAAATCATCATATTCGACAGCATCACCGTAATACTTCCTATTGAGTCCGCCGTACACTTCGTTCAGCTTCGACGCAGTAAG
>DEQG01000096.1 GCA_002360325.1 Salinicoccus sp. UBA3372
TTCTTTATCCAGATATTTATCAGCACCGAACGCTTCTATGATCAATCTGATGATCAAGGCGACGATAAAGGCGAGGGAGAATGCAGGAATCGCAACATTCGGCAGCAGTTCTTCACCGAGCACACTCAAATAATATCCGATGCCTGTCGCGATAACGATGAACATCACATGGTAGATCAATGGATCGATGACGATTGATGAAACTTTGCTTTCACCCATCGAATCCCATTCCTTGTCAGGTAAAAGTCCTGAACGCAGACCATGAGGCAGCCTCTTAAAGTCCTGGATATAGTTTGCGTGGCCTTTTGCCGCAGCACGTTTGATCAGTACAAGTCCTACACTGATTGCCGTCAGTGCGCCGACTGTGGCCGAAGTCATTGCAATCGAAGTCGCTTCTTCCCAGCCCTGCTGAGCAAAAGCATCACCGATTGCCGCGGCGGTGCCGTGTCCGCCAACAAATCCGGCTGCTAATAAAAGACCGAATCCATTATGTAGATCAGTGAAGAATGGTGCAAGAAAGACAAGTGCGAATAATAGACCGAGACCATAGAACAACAGCATGATTGTCTGTGAGTAGGACCATAAGCCGCCGACTTTCCCGATAACTTCCTTCACTTTAAATTTACCGGTGGAAAATGGCAGAGCCGCAAATACAAATGCTATCAATAACCCCGGGTAAGAGCCGATCAACTCTGTAAAAGGTAAAATATCAAGTGCATAGGGTCCCAATATCAACCCTAAAATACCAGCGATGATACTGGCCGGCATAAATGACTTTTGAATTAAAACAATTTTTGCTCTTAAAAGGACACCGACAAGCAGCAGTCCCGAGATGATGGAGAAGTCGACTAAGACATCCCAAATAGTAAATTCCATATAGATCCTCCCTTGTTTTCCTTTAGTCAATCAAGTGAAACATATCAAAGCGGACAAGCTTTGTAAACGGAATGAACATATTGTTCCATCCCAATAAATATCAGGACGTTAATGATTCATTAACGTCCCGATGGTGGTTTATTCTTCCGGATTCTCTTCATCGTCGAGTAGTTCTTCAACTTCATCACTCAACTCGTGATCCTGCTCATCGAGTCTGTCTTCCATTTCATCCTCGATCTGCGCTTCGATTTTACCGTCTTCTTCCAAAACAAGTTCTTCTTCTTCAAGTTCCTCTTTCACTGTGGCGACTGTCGCAACATTGTGTTCATCCGCCAATCGTATCAGACGTACGCCCTGGGTGTTGCGTCCTGTGATGGACACTTCTTCCATTACAAGACGGATGATGACACCGTAATCTGTGACGATCATCAGATCTTCATCTCCGTCAACAGAGGCGATATATACAAGGTCGCCGATACGGTCGTTAAGATTGACAGTCTTAACACCCATGCCGCCGCGGTTGGCACTGCGGTATTCTGATTCCACAGTCCGCTTGCCGTAACCGTTTGAAGTGACGACCAGTATTTCCTGACCTTCACTCAGCACGTCGAGGCCGATGACTTCATCGTCATCGCGCAGCCTGATGCCGCGTACACCTGCAGCCGTTCTGCCCATGTTTCTGATCTGAGTTTCCTCAAATCGGATGAGTGAACCTTTTTTGGTCCCCAGAATGATTTCTTTGGAACCGTCTGTCAGTCTGACCGCAAGCAGTTCATCATCTTCTTTGAATGTGATTGCGATTTTACCATTTTTGTTGATACGGTCGAAATCATCTAACGAAGATCGTTTGACGATTCCTTTTTTCGTTGCAAAGACAAGGTGCATGCCTTCTGTATCTTTGTCCTTCACACCGATGATGGTACTGATTGTTTCATCCTTGTCAATTTCAAGCATGTTGACGATCGGTATGCCTTTTGACTGACGGGACATTTCAGGTATTTCATAACCTTTCAGTCTGTAAACACGGCCTTTATTCGTAAAGAACAGGATGTAGTCGTGAGTGCTCATCGCCACAAGCTGGCTGACGAAGTCGTCCTCGACAGTATTCATGCCCTGTATGCCGCGGCCGCCGCGGTGCTGTGCACGGTATGTCGATGATGGCAGACGCTTGATGTAACTGTTATGACTCAGTGTCACAACAATCTGTTCTTCAGGGATCAGATCTTCATCTTCTATATCAAACATATTGCCGATCGTGATTTCCGTACGGCGTTCATCGCCGAAACGGTCTCTGATTTCAATCAGTTCTTCGCGGATGATTTCAAGAAGGCGCTCTTCACTTGCAAGGATTGCTTTCAGTTCTTCGATCGTCTTCATGATTTCCGCGTATTCCGATTCGATCTTATCTCTTTCAAGTCCTGTCAGACGGCGCAGTCTCATATCTAAAATCGCCTGTGCCTGGCGGTCGGACAGGTCGAATTTTGTCATCAGACCGTTTTTCGCTTCTTCATCATTGGAAGAACCGCGGATCAATGAAATGATTTCATCAATATGATCCAGTGCAATACGGAGACCTTCCAAAATGTGTGCACGGTCCTGGGCACGTTTCAGATCGAACTCCGTCCGGCGTCTGACGACCACTTTCTGGTGCTCCAGATAGTGGACGAGTGCTTCTTTCAGACCGAGGATGATCGGCTCGCCGTTAACGAGTGCAAGCATGTTGACGCCGAATGACGTCTGCAGAGGCGTCTGTTTGTAAAGGTTGTTCAAAATGACATTCGCGTTTTTATCCTTACGGATTTCAATGATGATTTTGACGCCTTCTTTTAAGCTCGTTTCATCTCGGAGATCGGTGATGCCTTCTATTTTCTTATCTCTTGCAAGTTCGGCAATCTTTTCGACCAGGCGTGCTTTGTTGACCTGATAAGGGATTTCCGACACGACGATACGCTCTTTGCCGTTTTTCATCATTTCGATTTCACATCTTGCGCGCATCATCACTGACCCGCGACCGGTTTCGTATGCACGGCGTATACCGCTTTTACCGACGATGAGGCCGGCGGTAGGGAAGTCAGGTCCCTGGACGTGCTCCATCAGTTCCGCCAGTGTGACTTCATCATTTTTTGAAATCTCAAGGACTGCGTTAATGATTTCAGTTAAGTTATGCGGCGGAATATTTGTTGCCATACCGACTGCGATACCGCTCGTACCATTGACGAGCAGATTTGGAAAACGGGACGGCAGAACTGCAGGTTCTCTTTCATTGCCGTCATAGTTTTCAATATAGTCAATCGTATCCTTGTTGATATCGCGCATCAGTTCAGCAGAAATCTTACTCATTTTAGCTTCTGTATAACGCATCGCCGCAGCACCGTCGCCGTCCATCGAACCAAAGTTACCCTGACCGTCCACAAGAGGGTAGCGGTAACTGAAGTCCTGGGCCATGCGGACCATCGCTTCATAGATCGACGAGTCACCGTGAGGGTGGTATTTACCCATTACGTCACCGACGATACGTGCTGATTTTTTGTAAGGCTTATCAGCCGTCATACCGTTGTCGTACATACCGTATAGAATACGTCGGTGCACGGGTTTCATACCGTCCCTGACATCCGGCAGGGCACGTGAGACGATAACGCTCATTGCATAATCCAGGAAAGATGTACGCATTGTTTTACTTATATTGATTTCCTGCAGCTTATCTTGGTTATCTGCCATTAATACTGACCTCCATCATTAAATATCCAGGTTTTGTACATATAAAGCATTTTCTTCGATAAAGTTTCTTCTGTGTTCAACGATGTCGCCCATCAGCATTTCAAACGTCTGGTCCGCTTCCACCGCATCTGTCAGGCGCACCTGCAGCAGCGTTCTGAATTCAGGATCCATCGTCGTTTCCCACAGCTGATCTGCATTCATCTCGCCAAGACCCTTATATCTCGATAAAGCGATCTTTGGCGTTTCAGGGAGGGTTTCTTTCAATTCCTCAAGTGCTGCATCATCGAATACATAATATTTCTTCTTGCTCTGCTCCACTTTGTAGAGCGGCGGCTGTGCAATATACACATAACCCGCTTCGATAAGCGGCTTCATGAAACGGTAGAAGAATGTAAGCAGAAGGGTGCGTATATGTGCACCGTCCACGTCGGCATCCGTCATGATCACGATCTTATGATAACGTGCTTTTGACAGGTCGAATTCTTCTCCGATACCGGTGCCGAGTGCTGTAATCATCGAACGGATTTCATTGTTGTTCAATATTCTGTCGAGACGCGCCTTTTCAACGTTCAGAATTTTACCGCGAAGCGGCAGAATCGCCTGTGTCGTAGAATTACGTCCGGATTTTGCCGAACCGCCGGCTGAGTCACCCTCAACGATGAAAAGTTCACTCTCTGCCGGATCTTTGCTTGAACAGTCCGCGAGTTTACCCGGCAGGCTGGATACTTCCAGTGCCGATTTGCGTCGTGTCATCTCACGCGCTTTCTTCGCTGCCATGCGTGCATGCTGCGCCGTCACACCTTTTGCGATGATGATTTTGGCAACTGTCGGATTTTCCAGTAAAAATCTTTCAAATCCTTCTGTGAACAGCTGATCTGTAATGAGACGCACTTCGGAGTTTCCGAATTTCGTTTTCGTCTGGCCCTCGAACTGCGGGTCCATATGTTTGATGGATACGATGGCCGTAATGCCTTCACGCACATCTTCACCGCTCAGACGCTCTTCGCCGGCTTTGATGATATTATTTTTAGTCGCATAATTGTTGATCACTTTAGTCAGCGCACGCTTGAAACCTTCTTCGTGCGTTCCGCCTTCATAAGTGTGGATATTGTTTGCATAGGAAAGAAGGGTGGAAGAGAAACCTTTGTTGTACTGGATTGCAATTTCCACTTCAACATCTTCTTTTTCCTTATCCATATAGATCACTTCGTCATGAAGCACTTCTTTCGCTTCGTTGATCTGCTCGACGTATGATTTTATACCGCCTTCGTAGTAGTATTCATCACTGATTGTTTCATCGCCGCGCTCATCATGAAGATTGAGCTGCAGACCTTTATTCAGGAAGGCGAGCTCTTTCGTACGATGCTGGAATACCTCATATTCGTATTCCGTCGTCTCTGTAAAGATTTCCGGATCCGCCTTGAAACGGATGATCGTGCCTGTCTTATCCGTATCACCAATGACTTTCAGATCAAAATCAGGCACACCGCGGGTATATGACTGGTGGTGGATTTTGCCGTCACGGTGAACGTAGACTTCAAGCGTTTCACTCAGTGCGTTCACGACCGACGAACCGACACCGTGAAGACCGCCTGAAACTTTATATCCGCCGCCGCCGAATTTGCCGCCGGCATGCAGCACGGTCAGGATGACTTCAACCGCAGGACGGCCCATCTTTTCCTGTATATCCACCGGGATACCGCGTCCGTTGTCCGTCACTTTAATCCAGTTGTCTTTTTCCACAGTGATATTGATCGTATCTGCATAACCGCCGAGTGCCTCATCGATACTGTTGTCGACGATTTCCCATACCAGATGGTGCAGACCTCTTGAAGAAGTCGAACCGATGTACATTCCCGGACGTTTTCTTACCGCTTCAAGACCTTCGAGCACCTGTATCTGACTGGCGCCATATTGTTCCATATTATTATCTTCCATGTTTTCACCTTCCATTAAGCTTTGACTTGACCTTGTTCTACAGCAAATGTCTTCATATCATTCATGATTGCATGGTTGATATCGCTGATTGAAGTGGTTGTAACGAATGTCTGTACACGATCCCTGATCGATGTGAGCAGATGCGCCTGCCTGTTTTCATCAAGCTCGCTCAGTACATCATCAAGTAGCAGCACCGGATATTCGCCGACCTCCTGCCTGATCAATTCAAGTTCAGCAAGTTTCACACTGAGGGCAGTCGTTCTCTGCTGGCCCTGTGAACCGTAAGTCTGCACATCAAAATCATTAATACTGAAAGTGATGTCATCACGATGCGGCCCGATTAATGTTTGCATGCGTTCCATTTCCTTAGTGAGATTCTCTTCGAATAAAAGTTCGAGTTCCTTTTGCAGTTCTTCCTGGGTGCTGCTTTCATACTTTATATTCGGTGCATATTTTATCTTCAGATTTTCACTGCCGTTTGATATATCGTGATGGATCTCCGCTGCGAATTTCTCTATCGTTTCAATAAACTCCGCACGCTTTAAAATCACGATACTCGCGTATTCAGAAAGCTGGACATTCAATACTTCAATCATCATCCTGTCCGGACTGCGCTGCTTCAAGTACTGATTTTTAGTCGCCAGCACCTTTTGATAACTGCTCAGCGCACTCAGGTAAACCTTTGATATCTGTCCACATTCGATATTGATGAACTTCCTTCTGATCTGCGGAGAACCTTTGACGATATTCAAGTCTTCCGGCGCAAAAAGGACAGTATTCAGATGCCCGATATACTGACTCAATTTGGAAACTTCCAAGTGATTCACTTTTGCTCGTTTTCCCTTTTTATTAATACTGATCGATAGGGGGAGGGTACTGTAAGTTGTATTGATGTGACCATTTACAAAAGCCTCTTCTTCATTGAACCGAATGAGCTCCTTGTCTTTGGAAGTCCGATGACTTTTAGCGAGTGCAAGAAAATAAATGGATTCGAGCAGATTGGTCTTGCCCTGAGCGTTTGCACCGATAAAAATATTGAGCTTGGGATGAAAATCCAGCTCGAGAGAGTCATAATTTCTAAAATTGCTGATACTGATATCTGTTAAAATCATTGTTTGTACTCTATTTTATACTGACCAAATTCATCGGATTCGATCACATCGCCATGCTGCAGCTTTTTACCTCGTCGATTTTCGACTTCGTCGTTTATATAGACGGCATTTTCATTTAAAAACCACTTTGCCTGGCCACCGCTTCCAATGATGCCCTCAAGCTTCAAAAACTGGCCCAAAGTGATAATATCATCGAAAATTTTAGTTTCCATATACACAGCCTCCTAAAACTTCACACTATTATATTATACACTATTTTTCTTTAATTTTCATTTAAAAAGCCAAAA
>DEQG01000032.1:0-2221 GCA_002360325.1 Salinicoccus sp. UBA3372
GCTAAAACAAAAACCCCGCTTCACAGGAAGCGGGGCCTCACCTAAAAGGATAAATCCTACACTTCATCCAGATTAAAGAATGAGTTGAGTCCTTCGTATTTAGCTGTTTCAAATAATTCGTCTTCGATGCGCAGAAGCTGGTTGTATTTCGCAACGCGGTCTGTACGGGATGGTGCACCTGTCTTAATCTGACCGGCGTTCACCGCAACTGCGATGTCTGCGATTGTCGTATCTTCAGTTTCACCTGAACGGTGGGAAATTACGGAAGTGTAACCCGCACGTTCAGCCATCTCAATCGCTTCAAATGTTTCAGTCAGTGTACCAATCTGGTTCACTTTGATCAGAATTGAGTTGCCGACGCCTTCTTCGATACCGCGCGCAAGTTTTTCAGTGTTCGTAACGAACAGGTCGTCACCAACAAGCTGGACGCGGTCGCCGAGGCGGTCCGTCAATAACTTGTGGCCTTCCCAGTCGTTTTCATCCAGGCCGTCCTCGATGGAGATGATCGGATATTTGTCGACCATTTCTGCATACCATTCAACCATTTCTGCAGCAGTGAATGTCTTACCCTCACCTGCTAATTCATATACGCCTTTTTCAGCATTATAGAATTCCGATGATGCGGAGTCCATCGCCAGACGGATTTCCGTGCCCGGCTCGTAGCCCGCTTTTTCAATCGCTTCGATGATCGTTGACAGTGCCTCTTCATTGGAGCCGAGGTTCGGGGCAAATCCGCCTTCATCACCGACTGCAGTGTTCAGACCTTTTTCGCTCAGCACTTTTTTCAGGTTGTGGAAAATTTCAGCGCCCATGCGGAGGCCTTCTTTAAAATTTTCTGCACCGACCGGCATGATCATGAATTCCTGAATGTCGACGTTATTGTCAGCATGCTCACCACCGTTGATGATGTTCATCATCGGTACCGGCAGCTGGACTGCATTGAATCCGCCCAAGTATTTATAAAGAGGTTGTCCAAGGAAATCAGCAGCTGCTTTAGCCACTGCCATAGATACACCCAGTATTGCATTCGCGCCTAATTTTGCTTTGTTTTCAGTGCCGTCTAGCGCGCACATCATTTTATCGATGGACACCTGCTCAAGTACACTGAATTCTCCTTCAATCAGTTCAGCAGCAATTTCTTCATTGACGTTTTCCACCGCTTTTTCTACACCTTTACCTAAGTAACGTGTATCGTCACCGTCACGCAGTTCAACCGCTTCATATTCACCGGTTGATGCTCCGGACGGTACCAGGGCGCGGCCAAACGCACCGCTTTCAGTCAATACTTCCACTTCAACCGTAGGGTTCCCGCGGGAATCGATTACTTCACGTGCATAAACATCAATAATTAATGGCATATCAATATCTCCTTAAATTGTATTTGTCTATTTTATTATGTGTTAAACAAAGATTAATTTCAACGAAAATAAAAACCTTATTTACTTTTGCAGCAGACTCTTCCCGGTCATCTCTTCCGGCTGCTGAATGCCCATCAGATCGAGGAGAGTCGGTGCGATGTCGGCAAGTATGCCGCCGTTTCTCACTTCAACGCCTTCTTTAGTGACGATGACCGGCACCGGGTTCGTCGTGTGCGCTGTCATCGGCTTGCCTTCAGGCGTCGTCACCTCGTCGGAGTTGCCGTGGTCTGCGGTGATAATCGCATGACCGCCCTGGGCGATGATTTCATCCACAATCGGTCCGAGACACTCGTCCACCGCTTCAATCGCCTTGACTGTCGGTTCAAGTTTACCACTGTGTCCGACCATATCCGGGTTCGCAAAGTTTAAAATGATCAGGTCCAGATCCTTTTTATCGAGTTCGGCCAGACACTCATCACGGACTTCATACGCACTCATCTCAGGCTGCAGGTCATATGTCGCCACTTTCGGCGAGTCCACTAACACACGGCGTTCACCTTCAAATTCACTGTGGCGGCCGCCGCTCATGAAATAGGTGACGTGCGGATACTTTTCAGTTTCGGCAATTCTCAGCTGTTTACCGCCGGCGTCTCCGATGACTTCACCGATAGTATTGACGATGTCTTTCTTTTCAAAGACGATATCAGCAATGACATCATCACTGTATTTCGTAAATGTCACGAACTTCAGGCCGCTGTACTTGCGATCCATTTCAAAGCCCATGAAATCTTCGTTTGTATAAACTTCGGACAGTTGTGCCGCACGGTCGGGACGGAAGTTGTAGAAAATGGCTGCATCATCAT
>DEQG01000032.1:2318-11788 GCA_002360325.1 Salinicoccus sp. UBA3372
GCACTGTCGAATACAGGGCCGCGGCCGTTTGAAATGGCATGGTATGCCGGCTCTCCGCGGTCCCACCTTTTATCACGGTCCATCGCGTAATAACGTCCTGAGACCGTTGCGAATTCACCGATGCCGATCTCTTCAAAACGGCGCTCGCTCTCCTCTATGAAGCCGAGTGCAGAACTCTGACCAACATCCCGGCCGTCAAGGAACGCGTGAACATACACACGCTTCAGTCCATGCTTCTTCGCCATTTCCAACAGCGCGAATAAATGCTCGTAATGCGAATGGACACCGCCGTCACTGAGCAGTCCCATGACATGAAGCTCACTGCCTTTGCCCTTGACATGCTTCATCGTATCAAGCAGCACTTCGTTTTCGAAGAAGTCGCCGTCTTCGATCGACTTGTTGATGCGCGTCAGACTCTGATAGACGATGCGGCCGGCACCGATATTCAAGTGACCAACCTCAGAATTCCCCATCTGTCCTTCCGGCAGCCCGACATCCAGGCCGGCCGCGGACAGTTCGTTGTGGGGATACTGATTGAAATAACGGTCAAAGTTCGGTTTATTCGCCGCTTTTACCGCATTGCCCTTCTCTTCATCACGGTTGGCAAAACCATCCAATATGATCAAAGCTGTCGGTCTGGTCATTATTTAACACCTTCCAGCAGTTCGAGGAAAGAGTCCGCTTCCAGAGACGCGCCGCCTACAAGTGCACCGTCGATGTGCTCACGCTCCATATATTCCTTGATGTTTGCAGGTTTTACAGAGCCGCCGTACTGGACGCGCACTTTGTCCGCGACCTCGTCGCTGTATAATGAAGCAATCTTTTTACGGACAGCGCCGCACATTTCGTTTGCATCATCGCTTGTTGCCGATTTCCCTGTGCCGATCGCCCAGATCGGTTCATATGCGATGACCACTTTTTCAGCATCTTCAGCCGATACTTCAAGCAGCGCTTTTTCTACCTGGCTTTCAACACGTTCGATATGCTTGCCCTCTTCACGTTCAGCATCAGTTTCACCGACGCAGACAATCGGTACAATGTTATTTTTCAAAGTGGCAAGCGTCTTTTTATTTACCGTTTCATCTGTTTCGTTAAAATGTTCACGACGTTCAGAGTGGCCGATGATGATATAGTCCACACCGAGGTCCTGAAGCATTGCGACAGAAACTTCGCCTGTAAATGCACCGCTGTCGTCTTCGTGCGCGTTCTCGGCACCGATGCCGACGTTCAGAACTTTCGCTTTCTCAACCAGTGACGGAAGGTGGATGAATGGTGCACAGATTGCACTTTCCACTTCTTCTTTGGCCGGCAGATTTTTTAGACTGTCCAGAAATTGTTCCCCTTCGGAAATCGTTTTGTTCATCTTCCAGTTTCCTGCGATAAATGGTGTTCTCATTATTATCCTCCTTAAATATCTTACTTATTGTTGATTGCTGCGAGTCCCGGCAGTTCTTTGCCCTCTAAATATTCAAGGGAGGCACCGCCGCCTGTTGAAATGTGGGAGAAGTCGTCTTCATACCCGAGGTCGAACGCAGCTGCAGCTGAGTCGCCGCCGCCGATGATCGTGATGGCATCGTCGAGTCCGGCAAGAGCTTTACATACGCCGATGGTGCCCTGTGCAAAGTTTTCAAATTCAAATACGCCCATCGGGCCGTTCCATACGACCGTTTTTGCATCTTTCAGATGGCTTTCAAATGCCTTGACAGTGTCGGGACCGATATCGAGTCCCATCATGTCTTCAGGAATGTCATCCACAGACACTGTTTTATGCACTGCATCTTTATCAAATTTCTCTGCCACTACGGCATCTTCAGGCAGGACGATTTTATCTTTTCCTTTTTCAAGCAGCGATTTTGCCAGATCGACTTTGTCCTCTTCAAGAAGTGAAGTGCCGATTTCCTTGCCCTGTGCCTTGAAGAATGTGTAGGCCATACCGCCGCCGATAAGCACTTTATCCGCTTTTTCAAGCAGATTTTCTATGACGCCGATTTTATCCGATACTTTCGCGCCGCCCAAAATTGCGACAAATGGCTTTTTAGGCGCATCGACCGCACCGCCGATAAAGTCAATTTCCTTCTGCATCAGATAGCCGGATACGGTTTCAATATTTTCAGCAATGCCGACATTGGATGCATGCGAGCGGTGTGCAGTACCGAAAGCGTCGTTGACGAAGACATCGCCGAGCCCCGCCCAGTACTTGCCGAGGTCCGCATCGTTGCCGGACTCTTTTTTACCGTCCACATCTTCAAAACGGGTATTTTCAAACAACAGCATTTCTCCGTCTTTCAAATCGTCAATTGCCGATTCCAGCTCAGTGCCTCTGGTCTCCGGCACAAATAAAACTGTCTGGCCGAGCAGTTCGCTCAACTTATCTGAAACAGGCTTCAAAGTTTTATCTTTCTTATCACCTTCTGTTTTCACTTTGCCGAGGTGCGAGAATAAAATGACCCGGCCGCCCTGTTCCAATACATACTTGATTGTAGGGAGTGCCTGCACGATCCGATTATCATTTGTGACTGTACCATCTTCCATCGGTACGTTCAAATCGGCTCTGAGGAGCACTTTCTTGCCTTTTAATTCAACATCTTCAACAGTTTTCTTCATGACTTGCCTCCTAAAATATTCATTGTCTTCATTATACCCAATTTAGCTTCACATAAAAAATAAAAAACGGGTGGAATATCCACCCGCCAGGTTAAGTTTATTATTGTGTTACCAAATGATTTAAAGTACGGACCAGCTGGGCAGTATAGGACATTTCATTATCATACCATGCAACGGCTCTTACTAATTGTTTGCCATCCACTTCAAGTACGCGCGTCTGAGTCGCGTCAAACATTGAGCCTTCTTTGATGCCGATGATGTCTGTTGATACAATCTGATCGTCGTTATAGCCGAATGAAGGGTTTACTGCATTTTTCATCGCATTGTTTACATCTTCAACTGAAACATCTTTATCCAATGTTACAGTCACTTCAGTGAGTGAACCTGTTGCTACCGGTACACGCTGTGCGCCGCCGTCAAGCTTGCCTTCAAGTTCAGGCAGGACAAGACCGATCGCTTTAGCTGCACCTGTGGAGTTTGGTACGATATTTTCTGCTGCTGCACGTGCACGGCGGTAGTCGCCTTTAGCGTGCGGTGCATCCAATGTGTTCTGGTCGCCTGTGTAGGCGTGAATAGTTGTCATCAGACCTTTTCTGATGCCGAACTCGTCATTCAGTACTTTTACTACCGGCGCGAGACAGTTTGTTGTACATGATGCTGCCGATACAATATCTTCAGAACCGTCCAGTGTATTTTCGTTTACACCGTATACGATCGTTTTCATATCGCCTTTACCCGGTGCAGAGATCAATACTTTTTTGGCACCTGCATCAAGGTGTTTTCGAGCATCCTTTTCATTTGTGAAGAAACCTGTACATTCAAGTACGATATCTATATTTAAATCGCCCCAAGGCAGGTTGGAAGGGTCTTTCTCAGTGAATGATTTTACTTCCTGACCATTGATTTTAAAGCCGTTTTCCAACACTTCGATATCACCGTCAAAGCGGCCCTGGGTCGAATCATATTTGAATAAGTGTGCTAAAAAGTCGTCATCTGTCAAATCGTTTACTGCTACGACTTCCATGTCGTCATAATTTTGAATCTCTCTTGCTGCAAGTCTGCCTATTCTTCCAAATCCATTAATTGCTACTCTAACCATTAAAATGGCCTCCTTAGTTTTATCCTAATAAATGTTGTGCGACCGCTTCATCAATGAACAAAATGGTGTTTTGCGGTGCTAATTTCAAATACGCTTTTACTGCTTCTTTTTTACTGTCTCCGCCGGCAACTGCGAAGATGGACTCTTTATTTTCAAGATCTTCGAGCTGCAGCCCAATGGTTTTCACCTTATGGACTATATTCCCTTCTGCATCAAAATAAAAACCGAAAGCTTCACCGACTGCTTTTTCCGCGTCCAGTTTCGACATCACTTCCTGAGTGACGTTTCTGCGGCGGGCCATCTGCAGCGCGTCCCCGATACCATGGATGACCATCGATGAACGGCTGTTCAGATCGATGATTTCCCTGACCATCGGTTCTTCCTTCAATGACTCCAATGAAGCTTTACTGATGCTGTCCGGCGCATAGAGCATGCGGTGCTCTCCGGATGTCGCCTCCGCCAGATGGCTCACTATCGAGTTTGCCTGGAAGGCGACATCCTCACCGAGACCGCCCCTTGCAGGAACGAACAGCAGACCTTCATGTTTCGGCCTCAGAAATTTACTGACCAATGCCATCGTCGAACCGCCGGCAACTGAAACAATTGCCCCTTTGCAAAGATTGCCTGTCAGTTCTTCCGCCATCAGTCTCGTCAATTCTTCTTTGACCATTTCATTCTGATCAGCATCGCCTCTGACTACAAATATATCTTTTAACGGATATTGCAGTTTCAGCTTTGCCGCCAGATCATTGCGGCTTTCAATCAATGTCAGGAAAGGTTCAACATCCTTTAAAGTCTGTTTTCCGCTTTCTGAAATGGAAATGCCTTTTGCATCGACTTTTATCATGTTCAATTGTGAAAGATCTCCGACTTCTCTGCGTAAAACTCTTTCTGTCATGCCCAGCTGTCTGGCCAGCGTCCTTCTTCCGACCGGTTGTTCCGCTTCAATATAACTCAATATATCCAGGCGTTTAAGCATGTGGGATAAAATATCAGGTACAATACTTTTCTGGATGTCAATCAATCTCTGCCACATCTGTTCAATCACCTTCCATCTATAGTGAGACGTTTAACGTCCCACCAGGGACAAAAAAATTACATTATTAATATATCAGAAATATATGTAACAATGCAATTAATTTGGTTCAATATATATTATGTTTACCCTTATTCGCTTTTAAATAATCATAGATCTGGACAAAATCGAGGACGCCTTCCTGGATGACAGTGGAATCGTGCTTCAATACCGGAACCCTCACCATGTACTCTTCCTGCAGTGCATCATCTTCATCAATATTCACTTTATTGACTTTAACATTCATTTCCCTGAGCTCCGACAGCGCGATCTTTATTTGAAGAATGCCTTCATCGCACAATGCACACCGGTCTCTCGTATAATAATCTAAAACCAACACCTTATTCACCTGTCTTTAATTTTGTTATTGCCGTATTCACTAATGAGTAGAGCATTTCTGATGTAATGATGCCGAGTGCGATTGCACTGGCTATGAGCGCAGCTTCTATGCCGAATGAAAATGCCTGCTGGTAATCTTCCAGGACGACATTGCGCATCGCCTGGTAGGCCTTGCCGCCCGGGACGAGCGGGATGATGCCGCACGTGATGAATATGACGATCGGCATCTTCATATATCTTGAACTGAAAATCGATACTGCAGTGAGAACTATGCCGCCGGCAAAGCTCGCCAATATCTGGCCGACTTCAAAACTGCTCAATATATAGTAGACGAGCCATCCCGCTGCACCTGACAGACCGCATTGCATCAATGCCCTTCTCGGTGCATTGAACAATATGCCAAAGCCCATGGAGGCAAAGAAGCTTAAGATGAACTGATAGAGTAAAGTTAACATAGAGCCGCCTCCTTAAATGAGCATGAATATCAATGCCACGCCTGCCCCTATGGCAAAAGCGGTGAGCATCGCTTCCGTTCCTTTCATCACGCCTGCAAGCAGGTGGCCACGGATCATTTCCCGTACGGCATTGGTGATCAGCACGCCGGGAACAAGGGGCATGACAGCTGCGATGATTATCAGGTCCATGTTCAAACCCGGACCAAACTGGACGTAGAGAAAGGATATGATTGCGATAAAGAATGACGCGAAGAACTCTGTGAAGAATTTGACTCTTGTAAAGCGCAGAATGCTTTCCATGATGAATACACCGAGCGCCCCGCCGAATGCTGCGGCAGGCAGGTCTGCAATCGAACCGTCGAACAATAGAAGGAACATGAACGCCGTCATGCCTCCGCACAGCACCATCAGCCAGAAAGGGAAGACGAGTGCTTCGTGTATCTTCTCGATTTTTTTGATTGCCGACTTGATTGGCAGTCCACGCGCGATGTCACGGGACAGATTATTGATGACATCCACCATGCCGAGATCGTTTGCACGCTCATCTATGCGTACAGTCTGGGTCAGAGAATGTTCATTCACAGAAAATATAATGACGGTCGGTGTGACGAAAACCTGAGGATTGCTGATGCCGTATGTATTTGAAATGCGCATCATCGTATCTTCGATCCTGTAAGTTTCAGCACCACTCTCCAGCAGCAGTTTGCCGCAGTTGATGGCAACGAAGAAAACATCACGTACATAACTCTCCTTGAGATTATCATTCGGCTCCTCAATGATTTCAATATCATTCAGCATGTCATCACCTGCCATATTATTGTTGGAAAATAAAAAAACGCCCCCAAAGAGAATCGAACTCCTATCTTAAGAACCGGAATCTTACGTGTTATCCATTACACCATGGGGGCATGCCTATATATTGTAACCTAAATGCGGTGATTAAAACATCATAATTGTATCAAATATTTATGACAATTTAAAGTTGGTTTCAATCCTTTGACCTTGTTTGACTAATGTGATATAAATAAAACAGTAGCAAATTACAGATATTTATGGAGGTTAAAACTATGAATTTAATACCTACAGTAATTGAACAGACAAATCGCGGAGAACGAGCTTATGATATTTATAGCAGACTATTAAAAGATAGAATCATAATGATTGGCAGCGGTATCGATGATAATGTTGCAAACTCGGTAGTGAGTCAGCTTTTATTCCTGCAGGCACAGGACCCTGAGAAAGATATTTATCTATATATCAACTCACCGGGCGGCAGTGTGACTGCTGGAATGGCCATTTATGATACGATTCAGCACATCAAGCCCGACGTTCAGACAATCTGTGTCGGCATGGCTGCTTCAATGGGATCATTCCTGCTTGCAGCAGGCGCAAAAGGCAAACGCTTTGCACTGCCAAACGCTGAAGTGATGATTCACCAGCCGCTGGGCGGCGCACAGGGGCAGGCAACAGAAATTGAAATTGCTGCCAAACACATTTTAAGAACACGCGAAAAACTGAACAAGATCTTATCAGAAAGAACCGGCCAGCCACTGGATAAAATCGAAAAAGATACTGACCGTGATAACTTTATGACTGCTGCTGAAGCACAGGAATATGGTATGATCGACGAAGTGATGGAACCGGAAAAAGTTCAAAAATAATTTTTGAAACAGTGCTATATGTCAAAAAGGCATATAGCACTTTTATTTTTGTCATTTTTGGGTAAAGTGTATAAAGGAATATAAGGAGGCCCTCCATAAATGAATATATTGATTACCGGCGGAACAGGCCTGGTCGGTTCCCGTTTAACAGAAGTTTTAGTCGAAGAACGCAATCACGTATATATTTTAAGCCGCAGCGAACATTCTGATGATCACCCTTTCATACATTATATAAAATATGATCCGGATGATATCAACAACTTGAGCTGGGCAGAGGAACTGCCTGTGAATATGGATGCGGTCTACAACTTTGCGGGTGCTTCCCTTCAGAAAATATGGACCGACAACCATAAGGAAGAAATAATGGACTCGAGAATCAATACGACGAGACTGCTTTACAATTGGGTAAAAAACAGTGAAATCAAACCGGATGTGCTGGTCAATGCAAGTGCCGTCGGCTACTATCCGACCAGTGAGCATGTCAGCTTCACCGAAGAAGATGAGTTCCAGCCGTCGAATTATCTCGCTTCAGTCGTAACCGCATGGGAAAAAGAAGCACTCAAATTTGAGGAGTTCGGGACAAGAGTCGTCCTCGGCCGCTTCGGCCTCGTGCTGGATAAAGATGAAGGCGTGCTGCCGATGATGGCACTGCCGTTCAAATTCGGAGCCGGCGGGGATATTGGGACAGGCAGGCAATTTTACAGCTGGATTCATCTGGAAGACCTGATCAACTCCCTCCTTTATGTATTGGTCGTCGACGAGATGGACGGCCCGGTCAATATGACATCGCCGGTGCCGCTCAGGCAGGAACAGTTCGCAAAATATCTGGGCATGGCACTCGGCAAACCGACAATCCTCAAAACCCCTGGTTTTTTATTCAAAACGGTACTTGGCGATCAGTCGATTCTGATCATCAGAGGACAGAAAGTCATCCCTGAAAAACTGCTCGCTAACGAATTTAAATTCAACTATCCCACACTCGATATCGCCCTCGATGATATTTATTTCGAATGAAAATAAAAATCCGCTGACAACTTTGAATTGTCAGCGGATTTTTGGTTTGAATAGTTGTTCGGTGGCACGAAACACTCCAGAAAACGGATTTCATGCCATTGCTGGGCGTCTGGTGGCACGAAACTGGCCAAAAATCATATTTGATGCCATTTCCACGTGTTCGGTGGCACGAAACACCCCAGAAAACGGATTTCATGCCACTCACAACTCACTCATATAATTTTCAATTCGTTAAATAAAGCTCTTACCCGTCAATTACAGATTCACAGTCACATCGGCATCTTCACGGAGTTCTTCCGCAAGACCCTGTGCCGCTTCTGCTTCTTTTTCTCTGACAAGCTGTTCTTCAATCTGAGGTTTTACATCTTCGAATGCCGGCGGCTCTGTCTCTTCACCTTCACCTTCACTTTGAGCTTCTTCACGTTGAGCAATCTGCTCGTCATAAACTTCCTGAAGTTCTTCATCTGTCGGCTCGATATCGCCGGCTTCTTCAGCGATCAGCGCTTCGACTTTCACCTGTTTTTCAAGCTCGGCTCTGATTTCATCTTCTGACATGCCGCTCTCTTCCATCGCTGCGAAGAAGTCTTCTTCAGATTCCATGCCGTTTGCTTCGGTGATTTCAGAGATCATCGCATCGACATCTTCTTCTGAAGCACTGATGTCACGGTTTTCTGCTTCCTGTATAAGTAATCTCTCCGAAACCAGTCCGTCTGCAATCTGCTGCTTCAGTTCATCTTCGTTCACTTCTTCGCCGGTCATTTCCTGCATCATTGAAGCCTGCTGGAACTGACCTGTATATACCTGCTCGAATTCTCCCTTCGTGATTTCCTCGCCATTTATTTCAGCAACGACGTCAGGGACGTCTTCAAGATCCGGTTCCGGCATTTCAGGCGTTTCGCCGCCTTCTGCAGATTGTCCGCCTTCAGCACCTTCAGATGCCTGGCCTTCTTCAGCAGTCTGAGATTCACCATTTTCCGCACCTTCGCCATTTTCACCTTCTGCCGACTCGTCTCCACATGCAGACACTGCAAGCATTGTGGCAGCGAGTGATATCATCGTTAACCATTTTTTCATATCGTAAATTACCTCCATGTCGTTATAATCCGTCATTCTACTCTTGTAATATACAAATTTCAATTTAAAGACGGTTCAAACTGTATAATTTTTTTCAATGTTTGGCCATTTAGTGACAAATAAAAACCCGGCAAGTTTGTGCTCACCGG
>DEQG01000032.1:11923-20030 GCA_002360325.1 Salinicoccus sp. UBA3372
GACAGCATTTCCCCGAGTTCTTTCAAAGAGACCTCCTGATGTTCAATACGGAGTCTTGCTATTTCCTGAAGTCTTTCCGGCAGTTCGCCGATACCTATTTCATTTTCGATCAGCTGAATATTTTCCACCTGGCGCATCGCTGCACTGACGGTTTTATTCAGATTGGCAGTTTCGCAGTTGACCAGTCTGTTTACGGAATTTCTCATGTCGCGGACGATGCGTACATCCTCAAATTTCAAGAGGGCCTGATAGCCGCCGATCAGACTTAAAAATTCGGCGATTTTCTCTGCACCTTTCAAATAAGTGATATATCCGCGCTTACGCTCGATATATTTCGCATTCAGGTCATAACCGTTCATCAGCTCTGTCAGCACTTTTGCATGTTCTTCATACAATGATGCAATTTCCAGATGGTAGGCCGATGTTTCCGGATTGTTGACCGAGCCGCCTGCTAAAAACGCCCCGCGCAAATAGCTGCGTATACAGCAGTCATTGTTCTTTATTTCATCATTGATGTCGTTTGTAATCATGCCGTCTTTGATGATATTGAGATCTGAAAGCATCTTATGCGTATCTTTCTTGACCCTGCTTATATAGACATTGTTCTTTTTCAGTTTCATCTTTCTGCGTACGAGCAGTTCGATATCAACGCCGTACAGGTTTTTTATCAGCGAAAAGATTCTGCGTGCTATCGCCGCATTCTCCGTCTGAACGCTGATGACCCAGTCGCCGTTAAAAAAGCTTAATGCACCGTTCATCTTTATGAGTGCGGACAGTTCACTTTTCTGGCAGCATGTATCGACGTCCACCCGCGTAAGTTCATTTTTCATATCTGATGCAAAAGACATTTCATCAACCCTAACTTTGATCTTTAACTTTGATCTTTGTTCAAACGATATTGCAGTGTACTGATTTCCGTCAGCGCAATATCATAAATAATTTCCGCAATGACATCATTGTTATGTCTGACTGCACCGTCTTTGTCCACGCTTACCAGGTCATCCCTTGTCAGTATGGATACGCCCATTTCATCCAGATGATCTTTGTCGCTCGTCACGAGGGTCATGCCGTTTTCCTTATAATAGTCCGAAATATCGGAAGTGATATTCCTTTCATTCTGAACGATGTAATCAAACACATTCTCTCCAATATGTTTATTGATCGCTTTTAAATGGTCCGTTGCGGTATAGCCGATCGTTTCACCGACCTGCGTCATAATGTTGGATATATATACTTTCGTACCTTCTGAGTGGATCAGTGCTTCCCTCATCCCTGAAGGCAGGAGGTTTGGAATGATGCTTGTATACAGACTGCCCGGGCCAAGCACAATGATATCCGCTTCTTCGATCGCTTCGATCGCTTCCGGTGTCGCTATCGTATCTTTCGGCAGTAAAAACACTTCTGAAATCTTCTGCTGCACTTTCGGTATATAGCTTTCACCGATGATGATTGAATCATCATGCATGCGGGCAGCAAGCTTCGGGCTGATATTCGTCGAAGGGATGACTGTCCCCCGGACGTTCAGAATATCACTCAGCTCCTCGACTGCCAGTGCGAAATCTCCTGTCATGTCATACATTGCCGCGAGCATCAGGTTGCCCAGCGCATGCCCGCTGATCTCATTCTTTTTAAATCTGTATTTGAACAGGCTTTCCAGTTTCGACTCCATGTCTGACAGGGCGGACATCACATTTCTGATATCTCCCGGTGCCGGCATGTCAATCTGGTCGCGGATGATTCCTGTGGAACCGCCGTCGTCCGCTACGGAGACGATTGCAGAGATTTCGACCGGATATTGTTTTAAACCACGTGCCAATACACTGAGTCCGGTACCGCCGCCGATGATCGTCACTCTAACTTTCTTCATGTTTAACGCCTTCTATAAAAGCATCACGATGCTTTGCTTTGATTTTAAAATCAAAATAATCGGTCAGATCTCTGCTCAGGCGTTCTGCCAGTGATACAGAACGGTGCTGTCCACCTGTACATCCGATGCCGATGACCAGCTGGGATTTCCCTTCTTTCAAATATTGAGGAAGGAGGTACCGCATCATGTCCAATAATTTTGTGTAGAAAATATTCGTTTCCTTGGAGCTCATCACATAGTCATAGACCGGTTGATCGAGACCGGTGAACGGCTGAAGGTCGCTGATATAATGCGGATTCGGCAGGAACCGTACATCAAATAGAAGGTCGGAATCGATCGGCACACCGTGCTTGAACCCGAAGCTCAGCACATTGACATGGAAGCCGACTTCACCGTCTCCTGTAATCTCTTCAAACATTTTGGAGCGGAGCTCTTTCGGCTTGAGTTCCGTCGTGTCGATGAGGATATCCGCTCTGTATTTCAATTCATCAAGCAGTTCCCTCTCTTTTTTTATCGCCTGCAGCACATTCATGCCGTGGTCCAGAGGGTGTGAACGCCTCGTCTCTTTATAACGCGCCACCAGTTTTTCATCAGTCGTATCCAAAAAGATGATTTTAAGTTCGATTTTCTCGTTGGCAATGATTTTTTCCAGTTCCGATACGAGCGTATCGAACAATTCTTTGCCTCTTAAATCAATGCCGAGTCCGACATTATCCATTCTGCCATCCGTTGTTTCCATCAAGTCTGCTATTTTGGGTATCAGTATCGGCGGCAGATTATCTATACAGAAAATATCCATATCTTCCAGTGCTTCCAGTGCGACTGATTTACCGGCGCCGCTCATACCCGTTAGAATGATTAAATTCTTCAATGGCTCCACATCCCGTTCATATTATTAACTTTATTTTACATTATAAATGAGTCTAACTAAAGTTAATGCCAATATACCATAATACCAAAAATGATTACTTTTTACAATACCCTGGCTCCGCATCCGGTTCACATTAAAAAGAAGACAAAACATCAAATTTTGTCTTCTTCAAGTCATTAGTCGCCTAATGTTTCAATATATTTCTGTGCATTTTCAGCTGCGATACTGCCGTCGCCCGTTGCTGTAACAATCTGACGCAGTGTTTTATCGATGACGTCGCCCGCAGCAAATATGCCGGGTACGCTCGTTTCCATCTCCCTGTTAGTCTCAACATAGTTCAGCTCGTTCAATATGCCGAGATCTTTGAACGGTTTTGTCAGAGGCAGCATGCCGATATAGACGAAGACGCCGTCCGTATCATAATCGTATGTGTTGCCGGTGTTCTTATCCAGAAGTGTTACACTGCCGACTTTGCCTTCACCATTGATGGACTGGAGTTCAGTATCCCAGATGAATTCGATCTTTTCATTTTTAAATGCGCGTTCCTGCAGTATTTTCTGAGCACGCAGTTCCGCACGTCTGTGGACGATTGTCACTTTGCTTGCGAACTTCGTCAGGTAGACACCTTCTTCTACAGCTGAGTCACCGCCGCCGATGACAACAAGTTCACGCTCTTTGAAGAATGCGCCGTCACAAACCGCACAGTAGCTTACGCCGCGTCCGGTAAGCAGTTCCTCGCCGGGTACACCGATCTTTTTATATTCAGCACCCGTCGCAATGATGACAGTTTTCGTTTTGAATTCTTCAGAAGACGTTTTGAGAAGCTTGTAATTGCCGTGGTCTTCCACTGTCTGAAGATCGCCGTATTTATATTCCGCTCCGAATTTCTGGGCGTGTTCGAACATTTTCGATGACAGTTCCGGCCCTGTTATGAAATCAAAGCCCGGAAAGTTTTCTACATCTTCTGTGTTCGCCATCTGTCCGCCCGGAACGCCTCTTTCGAGCATGACTGTTTTTAAATTCGCTCTTGACGCATAGACAGCAGCAGTCATTCCTGCCGGTCCGGCACCTACTATTACTACATCATATATGTTTTCTTCCGCCATTATTCTTCTCCTAACATTTAACTATTATATACGCTCTTCCTAAATCACATCACTCATATTATAAGCGTTAATAATTCACTTTACATCAAATTTGCTTAATGATATCAATGGCCTTGTTCAGCCGGTACGATGTGATTTCAAATTGCTCGGTCGTTGCTTTTTTCGTTATTTTCCTGCCTTTCGGATATAGATACAAAGTCGCTGCAACGAGAGATGAAACATCTTCATACTCTTTTATTTTTTCATACAGCAGATGGAATGTATCGATCCATTGCAGACGGTCTTCCTCATTCTCATATCCGACCGCCCTCAATATTTCCAGGCCATTATGCATTTTACCCAGCCTGACCAGTTTAACACCCTGGAACAGAAATGTAACATATAATTTTTCATAATCATCCAGCTGTTCAATCGTATCCCACACCGGATGGCCGAGCACAGCATCTTTCGGTTTGATCAGGCTGATCTTGTAAAGGCCGAGAAGACGCATATGAACATCATCGTCATGCAGATACACATGCGAGATATCGGATATTGCATCAGTGGCTTCCTGTTTTATCCACGGACTGTACATTTCACTCACCTTATGGAAATTCTGCATCTTCTGCCAGAACATTTCCGCTTCCGAAGTGTTTCCGATATGATAGCTTGCATGGCTCAAGGCATGCAGCAGCTGAAAACTTATAAACTGCTGGTTTTTATATAGCGGGAACAATAGCTCATATGACCTGCTGTATTGTTTGAGGAAATTCAGTACGAGGCCGATTTTGAACCTGGAGTCGTCATCGAGAGGTTCGACAACTTCCAGCTTTTTCAAATATGACTCATATTCGGACTGCTGCCCTGTGTGGTAGTATAGCAGCGTCAGATGACTTAAAGCGTGCATATCGGTTTTATTTTCCTTAAGCAGCATATCCAAAATTTCATAAGCTTCATCGAACTTGTTTAAAAATAAATACGCCATCGCCTTCAAGTTTCTGAATGTTCTTTCTTCCTGCAGACTGACCGGTAACATTGATAAATATTCAAGTGCTTCATCTATGCGTGCATTCATGAAAAGGTGCTGGAATATATGATGGCTGACGAATCGCTCCGACTCCCTCTCGACTTCATCCTCATCCTCGATGGACAGATCGAACATCTTTTCCAGTTCTTCATCATATCCCGCTTCCGGGAAGTGCTTCGCATACTCTACTCCAAATAAAAAAGATTTGTTCGGATCGTTTGTTATGACAAACAATTGGCTGAGTATAAAATAAAATTCAGCATCATATTGATGCTGAATGAATTTATTGATCAGTAAATATTCAGCTTCAGCCTGCCGTCCGTTTTCAGCTAGTAAATACACATATTGTGACAAATAAGCTAAATTATCATTATCTATATCATATGCTCTTTCAAAGCTTTTGAGAGCCTCTCTCTTCTTTTTCTGCTCTATTCTCTTTAATCCCTGATTGAAGTAAAATGAACCACTTTGATTGAAGGGTATAACTTTTCTTTCAGACATTTTATCTGCTCCTTATCACAAGTGGATTTCCATGACAGCTCGAATTATCGGGAATATCCTTGGACACTACAGCGCCGGCACCGACAGTCACATTGCTGCCGATGGTGACACCGGGCAATATTGTGACGTTGGCGCCGATCATCGTGTTTTCCCCGATATGAACGTCTCCAAGCCTGTATTCATCTACTAAATACTCATGGGTCAATATTACAGTATTATAACCGATTATACTATTCTTTCCAATGTGTATCTTCTCCGGATGCATCAGGTCCGGCATCGCCTTGTAGGCAAAAGATACCTTATTTCCCAATTTCATCTTCAAAAATTTGCGGTACAAAAAATGTTTCATTCTGGTCGACGGTGAAAAACGGCCGATTTCTATGAAAATAAAGTTCCTGGCAACTTTGAAAACGGAAACCGTCCTGTATAGATTCCACAATGGATTATACTTTCCAACTTTGTACCGGGTCGTATTTCTCATGATCATTTCTTCCTTTTGTGTTTCTTATTTACGGGTCTGCCTTTTGTTTTCGACTGCTTTTTCCTGCGTTTGTTATCAGGGTCATAGACACCGTCCACATTGCCGTATTTCGGCGGATTGTAGTTTTTGCTGCGGTAGACCCAGATCGCTATCGCAACGGCTACCGTGATTATCGATATGACCTGCGCCGTCCGGAGCACATCTCCGATCATCAGGCTGTCAGTACGCATGCCTTCGATGAAGAATCTCCCGAGGGAGTAATAAATTAAATAAAGCAGCAGTGTCTGTCCGATCTTAAGTTTCGGTCTGAGCAGTATCAGAATGATGAACCCGATGATATTCCATACCGACTCGTACAGAAATGTCGGGTGATAATAAGCACCGTCTATGTACATCTGATTGATGATGAATTCAGGCAGCATGAGAGATTCCAGAAAGTTTCTCGTCACTTCGCCGCCATGGGCTTCCTGGTTCATGAAGTTGCCCCATCTGCCGATTGCCTGGCCGAGAATCAGACTGGGTATGGCGATGTCGGCGACCTGGAAGAAACTCAGATTCTTTTTGTAACAATAGACCAGTCCCGCCAGAATACCTCCGATAATTCCTCCGTGGATGGCCATGCCGCCCTCGTTGACCATTATGATCGAAATCGGATCCTGCAGATAATAATCCAGGTTGAAGAATACATAGTACAGTCTTGCGCCGATCAGCGAGGAAAGGATGATATAAAACATCAGGTCGATGAACATCCCTTCAGGCATGTTCTTTTTATCCGCTTCCCTGTTGGCGATCAAAAAGCCGAGAAGCATGCCGAATGCGATGATGACACCGTACCATCTGAGGTCGATCGGCCCGAGGGAGACGATTACCGGGTCAAGCGGTTGTATATTAAATATCATTATCCAGTCCTCCGTTGACTTTGATTTGATTGTTCAGACGTTCATTGAATTCTGCCGCTGCATCATATCCCATATTCTGCAGACGGTAATTCATCGCCGCGACCTCTATGATGCCGGCGAGACTCCGGCCCGGACGGATCGGAATCGTTCTTTTTTCCACTTCAGAATTCAATATGTTGAGTTTTGTGCGTTCGAGACCTACTCTATCATATGCCTTGCCTTTTTCCCACGTCTCGAGATTGACGTTCAGCATAATTCTTTTTTCAGCCAGAATACAGCCTGCCCCGAATAACGTCATGACATTTATAATGCCGATCCCTCTGATTTCCAGAAGGTTCTCGATCAGTTTCGGCGCGCTGCCCATCAGGACATTGTCCGTCACTTCTTTTATTTCCACGTTGTCGTCCGCAACAAGCCGGTGCCCGTTTTTGACGAGCTCGAGTGCGGTTTCACTCTTTCCGACACCGCTCTCGCCGGTGATGAGTACGCCGATGCCGTATACATCCATCAGCACGCCATGCATATTCGTTTCCGGTGCGAGTGCCTTTTCCAGGTAGCTCGACAGCTGCGAATAGAATGTCGTCGTGTTTGCATCAGTGACAAGTAATGGTGTTTTACTCGAGTTGCACGCTTCTATCAGCTCAAGAGGCGGATTGATCTGTCTGGCAAGCACTATACATGGTGTCTCCTTACGGCAGAGACGGTTGGAACGCTCTTCCCGCTCTTTTTCTGTCAGCATTCTTTCAAAGAAAGAGATTTCCGTCATCCCGAGTATTTGGACTCTGTCCGAAGAGTAATGTGAAAAGTATCCTCCGATTTCCAGCGCCGGCCTCGAAATGTCATAGTTTTTTATTTCGTTCGTCAACCCTTCATTCCCGGCGACGACTTTCAATGTAAATTGATCTACGAGTTCATGTACAGTTAACACCCAATCACCTCTTGAATTCTCATGTTAATAATAAATTGGCTTCTCACCCATTATAACAAAAAAAAGACCGGCATCCGCCAGTCTTTTAGACAAACTGTTAACTTCTATGCAAAGTTACACTGCCGAACTTCGTGCTCACTTCTATAAACAGTCCGGGTTCATCCGTATCATTGACGAGCATGAGCTCTTTCAGCCCGAAGTCCTGATGTTTCATGTATCTTGCATCCACTTCCGGCGGATAGTTCAACTGTCCGACGACGGTCGACAATCTGCCTTCCAGCGCACGGCCCTGAGGAATACTCAGGTTGACGCTGCCCATATTGGTGTTGATCGTTGCAGATTCGGTCGTATGCTGCAGTGTCAGATTCACCGAGCCGTTCGCAGAAACGGTAATATCTTTGGCGTTGAACTGATCGGTATTGATCGTTCCGACCATCGATACGAGTTC
>DEQG01000127.1:0-6088 GCA_002360325.1 Salinicoccus sp. UBA3372
CAAATTACGGAGCGAAGGTCATGGCGGATTACGGGGAAGTGGCAGAGCAGGCGGAAGTTATCATACTGATGCTTCCGGATTCCAAAGAGGTGCGTGAAGTCGTGATCGACAGTGAACTGTATAAAAAATTCAATCCAGGCACAACAGTCGTCGATATGAGCTCAATCAATCCGGAAACAAGTAAAGAGGTATTCAATACTATAAACCCGGACGGCCACCAGTATATCGATGCCCCGGTAAGCGGCGGTGAAGAAAAAGCGATAGACGGCACTCTTTCAATAATGGCGGGGGGAGACGAAGCTACTTTTAATAAAATAAAACCGCTACTGCAATACATGGGCGCGAGTATCGTCCACACCGGTCCTGTAGGGTCGGGAAATTCGGTAAAACTCGTCAACCAGGTAATAGTGGCCAATAATATTGCAGCGCTCGCAGAAGGTATCACACTGGCAAAAGAATTGGACCTTGATCTGAATACAGTCTATAATGCAATCAATGGAGGACTTGCAGGCAGTACTGTAATGGATACTAAATTTAAAAAGATGAGTGAAGAAAAGTTCGAGCCGGGTTTTAAAATGAAACTTCATATGAAAGATCTGAACAATGCATTTGAAAGTGTAGATAAAGATTTCTCCGAGAAAATCCCAATCACCAGTCAGATGAAAGAAATAATGGCTGATCTGCTGGAAGATGACAGTGTCGGAGAACAGGACCACAGCGCACTGTTCAGGCATTACACCAATAATAAAGACTACAGACAGTAAAATTGTCTGTAGTCTTTATTTTTTACCAGAGCTTGAAGCCTTTTGCCCCGGCTATGTTTTCAGTGAACATCTGTGTGATCGGCACGGTATAGGCGATCAGCAGCAGAAATACTGTAATGATGATCAGTACCCTCCAGTTTTCCACCCACTTCGTGGTTGGAACACTCTGGTCCATCATGGATGCGACCGGGAATTCCTCCACATCTTTTGTTTTAGGACCGGTCATCAGCTGGATGAACAGGATGACTGCGATGACGATTGCGAAGAACAGGAAAGTGCCTCCGACCGCCTGCAGAATCTGGTATGTGATCCATTCCTGCGCGATATCCGCGCCGCCGTATTCGGAGAATGTCGAACGTCTAGGCGCGCCTCTGAGTCCTGCAAAGTGCATTGCTGCTGACATCAGACCCATTCCGAATGTCCATGTGTAGGCTAGGTATAGTCCCATATTATTCAGCTGCTTCGTTATTTTGCGTCCTGTTATATGAGGCAGCAGAAACATCATGACACCGAAGTATGTCAGTATGACCGGAGCACCGACAGTGATATGGAAGTGTCCGACCACCCAGATCGTATTGTGTACCAGCTGGTTCATCTGTCCTGATGCGTTGATGATTCCGCCGATACCTCCCGGGATGAAGAACAGCATGCCGAGAAACGGCAGGACGAATCTGGCATCTTTCCATGGCAGTTTTTTGAACCAGTCGAGCAGTCCCGTCGCCCCGAGTTTACGGCCGTGTGTTTCAAATACGGCGAATAAACTGAATGCCGTCATCAATGAAGGTACAATGACCGCGAATGTCAGAACAACCTGCAGTCCTTTCCAAAATGCATCAATACCCGGCTCGGTCAACTGATGGTGTATGCCGACGGGAATACTGAAGAACAGGAACAGTACAAAGCTCATACGTGCAAGGTTATCTGAAAATCCTTTCGTACCGAGCACTTTCGGAACAACGACATACCATGACATATAAGCAGGCAGCAGCCAGAAATATACGAGGGCATGACCGAACATCCAGAATAATGTACGGCTCAGGGAAACATTGATTGTCTCCACTATGCCGAGAGACCAAGGAATATACTGGAAGATGACGGAAGTTGAAACACCGATGGTACATACGAGCCACATCACGTTGTTCACAGATGCCATAAAACTGAGAAGCGGCGTCTTATGTCCTTTAAATTCGCGTCTCCATCTGAAGTAACGCATCAACTGGCCGATAACGGAAAACCATGTCCCGATAATGATGACAGCAAGCGCTATATAATGCAGTGCATGTGCCTGAAGCGGCGCATAAAATGTATACAGTACAGATGCCTCATTCGTTGCAATCATTGCAGCAGCAACCAGAGTACCGGCAGACATGAGCCAGAAACCGATCCAGCCAAGCATTCTTTCCCTGTTGTTGAACGCACCTGCTGAGCGTGACAGTGATGCGATCTGGAAGCCCATGATAAAGAAGAAAGTCAATACAAGGGCGAGAATGACGCCGTGCAGAGTAAGCAGCTGGTAATAACCGATGCCAAAAGGCAGTTCGACCATACCTGCTCTGACGAGCGTCTGCAGCATGCCTGCAGTCCCCCCGATAAATAATGCAAAAATGACCCAGATCATATTTGCAAGAACGAGTTTGCCATCTCTCTCGTCCACCCGGTTATTGAGTGAAAACAGATGGTCAGGATGTATATTTCTACTCATTTTCTTCTGCACCTCCGTCGACGACTTTAATAGTTGATGTCATATCTGTATGACCGACTCCGCAATACTCATTACAGACGATCAGGAATTCCCCGGCCTTGTCAAAATTAGTACGATATGTAGAAACCAGACCGGGTTCAACCATCATATTGATATTCGTGTTGACCACCTGGAAACCATGGACAACATCGGTTGTTGCGACCTGAACCTTTACTCTTGAACCCTGGGGAATTTCGACTTCACTCGGTTCATAGCTGAATGCGCTGGCTACAAAGTACAAATTGTAGTCAAAGTCCTCATCATCCGACTCATGAAGGCCGGGTTCTGCAAATCGCGCATCATCCCTTACATATTCAGGGTTTATCGTTTCAATCCCGCTCGCTGCAGGCGTGTGTCCGGCATGTACGGCTGAAACACCAAGGATTACCAGAAAGATAATCAGTGATCCGGTGCCGACACTCATCCATATCTTTTCAAACTTATGCATTGTTAATCATCCTTTCTACATCCTATCCAAAAATAGTATAAAAGCGCCGAACCAGCTGACGAATATCAAACCGCCGAGAAACATAACCATCATGAATGTGCCTCTTAAATCCAGTTTTGAGTGATCCACATCATGATTTTTAGAGTTTTCATGTCTTTTTTCAACATTTTTTTCAGTCATCATTTCACTCCTAAATAATAATTATTCTTAATTAAGATTTTAAATAAATTCGTCACAGAAAAAAGTGATAAAAGTCACAAATTGTGATAATATTTTATTTGAGAAGGTGGGGCGTTGATGTGATAAAAGAGCTTACATTTAAACCTGAAGCGATTGTAAAACTGCTGAAAGAAAAAGGTGAAAAGGTGAATTTTCAGAAAGGTGAATATGTCTTTCACCCCGGAGATACTGCGAGGTATGTATACTGTTTGGATGAAGGGGAGATTTTCATCAGCAGGATGCAGGAAGACGGACGGGAAATGATTACAAACTATTTGACGGATGGTGCGATATTCGGAGCTCTGGCGCTGCATTCCGTGAATAAAGAACACACCACATATGCGAAAGTGAAAAAATATTGTACACTTTACAAATATGAAAAAAGACAGTTTGAACAATTTATATTCACCAATGAAGCTATCAAGATGGAATGGCTGCTCTGGCTGGATATCGACAGGGACAGAAATTCCTCAAAGATGAGGGATATGCTGCTTTATGGCAAGCAGGGAGCGCTGCAGTCCGTACTGATCCGGCTGACGAATTCATTCGGTGTGGAGGCAGAGGAAGGCATACTGATCGATACACAGCTGACCAACCAGGAACTTGCAGGATTATGTGGCACCTCAAGGGAAGTGATCAATAGAATGCTGTCTGATCTGAAAAAGCAGGAAGTGATCAAAGTGGAGCGGAAATACATTACCGTTCTTGATATAAATGCACTGCGGAGAAATATCAACTGTGACAGATGCACGATTGATGTGTGCCAGATATTTTGATGAAAATTCTTTTTACTTCTCAAAATTTTAGAGGTATGTTATAGTATATCTAATAGAAATATCTGAGAGGTTCGTGATGTGTTGAATTAAATTTTGACCTAACACCTTTTAAATCGGGAGTCTAATAGGTTTTCCTTCAAAAAACACGCCTGGACAATCAGGACGTTTGGAGTTGGAAACAGGACACCCACCTGCACTTAGCAGGCCAAAATTATCAGCTGAAACACACGGCTTTAGCTTGGATATTTCAAAAATTAAGCACCGGCTGCATTTGCGGCCGGTGCTTTTTCATCTTATTTTTTATTGAACAATGATTTGATTTTTGAATATATATCATCAAGCTGTGCTTCATATTTGGTATTTTTCGTCGGAATGAAGTATTCCCGGTTCACAAGAGTGTCCGGTAAATACTGCTGCCGGACGATATTATTCGGGAAGTTATGTGGATACTGGTATCCGACGGCGTTGCCCAATTTTTCAGCGCTTGCATAATGTCCGTCTTTCAGATGTTTTGGAACTGTGCCGGACTTTCCTTTTTTGATGTCGGCAAGTGCATTGTCGATACTCTTATATGCACTGTTTGATTTTGGAGACAATGCAAGTTCGATTACTGCGTTGGCAAGCGGTATCCTCGCTTCAGGGAAGCCCAGCCGCTCAGCAGAAATGATTGCATTTAATGTCCTCGTGGCAAGCTGTGGATTTGCAAGGCCGATATCTTCATAGGCAATGACCAGAAGGCGCCGTGCGATTGTAACGAGGTCGCCCGCTTCAATCAGTCTTGCCAGATAGTGGAGGCTTGCGTTAACATCGCTTCCTCTGATCGATTTCTGGAAGCCGCTCATCACGTCATAATGGGCATCGCCGTCCTTATCATGCAGAAATGCCGTCTGCTGCATACATGCTTTTGCATCATCCAGTGTGATGTGTACGACATCATCAGCCGGTTTAGTACTGAGTGCAGCGAGTTCAAGTGCATTGAGTGCACTTCTTACGTCACCCTGGGAAGATAGTGTGAAATGGTCCATCGCATCTTCATCAATCTTGATATTCAGATTGCCCAGTCCGCGCTCACTGTCTTCGAGTGCACGGGAGACTGCAAGCTGCACATCTTCAGTATCCAGCAGGTCCAGTTCGAAAATCTGCGTTCTCGATCTGATTGCGGGATTTATTGCGTGATAGGGATTGGAAGTTGTCGCGCCGATCAGTATGATCGTCCCTTTCTCCAGGTGCGGCAGCAGAAAATCCTGCTTTGCCTTATCCAGGCGGTGTATCTCATCGAGAAGAAGTATGACCGTTCCGCTCATCTTTCCTTCCTCAACAATCTGCTGCATGTCTTTTTTTGTATTTGAGACTGCGTTCAAAGTTCTGAACATATATTTTGTAGAGCCTGCTATGGCACTTGCTATACTGGTTTTTCCGATTCCGGGGGGACCGTATAAAATCATGGAAGACAGCCTTTTGGCATCTACCATCCGTCTGATGATCCCGCCTTCCCCTACCAGGTGTTTCTGTGAAATCACTTCGTCTATCGTTCTTGGACGCATGCGATAACTTAATGGTTGTGTCGTCATATTTTCACCCAACTGTTTTATTATGATATATTTAATATATTACAACAAAAATCAACTTATTAAAAAGTTTAGATATTCAGAGGTGTATTATGAAAATATCAACACGTGGCAGATATGGACTATATTTTATGCTGGCGCTGGCCAGGGATTATGGAGAAAAGAAAAGAAGTGTAAAATCTGTTGCAACAGAACGCGGAATCAGTGATTTATATCTGGAACAGATTGTGGCCAGCCTGAAGAAGGAAAACCTTGTGAAGAGTACGAGAGGCGCATATGGCGGTTATGAACTCAACCACCCCCCGGAAGATATTACTGTCGGCCAGATTTTCAAAACGGTGGAAGAAAATATTGTCGCCGTGGAAAGTGACGAAAAGGACAGCAAGAACGAAAGGTTTCTATGGGGAAGAATCAGGGATGCAATCAGCGATGTACTGGACCATACGACTTTGAAAGATATGGTGGACTACGACGGCGAGGGTCTTGATGATTATATGTTCCATATTTAAATAATTATTTTGGAGTTTTTATATGATAATAAAAAAACGTATTGAATATATAAACCGCTACAG
>DEQG01000127.1:6180-12671 GCA_002360325.1 Salinicoccus sp. UBA3372
TTGAGGCAGGCTAAAAATGATGAGGAGAAATCCAGAGGTGAACGGATACGGATATTCATCGAAGAGATGGGTACGACTTTCATCAAGCTCGGGCAGATTGCGAGTACAAGACCGGACCTGATTCCGAAGGACATCATCGATGAACTGGAAAAACTTCAAAGTAATGTTCCTCCGTTCTCCTTCGAAGATGTGAAGAAAGTGATTGAGGAATCATTGGATGTTAAAACTGAAGATGTCTTCCTTTCGATAGAAGAAACCCCGATCGGCTCGGCATCGACAGGGCAGGTGCATAAGGCGGTGACTGCGGACGGTCAGACTGTGGCAGTCAAAGTGCAGCGTCCGAATATTGAAAAAAGGGTCCGGACCGACCTTGAGATACTGCATCATCTTGCGACACTTGCGGAACAGCGCATGGAATGGGCAAGACGCTATCATCTGACTGATATGATCGAAGAATTTTCAGAAGCGATTCTGGATGAGCTTGATTATACGATTGAAGCAAATAATGCGGATAAGATTCGTAAACAGTTTGAGCGTGACGACAAGATCAAAGTGCCGGAAATGATCAGGGAACTGTCAACTAAAAATGTCCTGGTCATGGAATTCATTGATGGCATACCAATCAATCACCATGCGGAACTTGAAGCCCATGGCTACTCCCGCGAGGTGCTTGCGGAGCGGCTTGCGAATTCAGTTTTCCATCAGATTATCATTGAAGGATTTTTCCACGGCGATCCCCACCCCGGAAACGTCAGTGTGCTTGAAGATGAAACAATCGCTTTCATGGATTTCGGGATGGTCGGCAGACTGTCACAGGAGATGAAATATAACTTCGGCACACTGCTGATCGGCATGATGAGGAAAGATGCCTCAGGCGTTGTCAAAGCCATTGTGAAAATGGGTGTAGTGCCGACAGGTGTCGAGATGAATGTGCTGAACCGCGACGCTGAAAAACTGAGGGATAAGTATTATGATATACCGTTCAGTTATTTGAACATCGGTGAAGCGGTTCAGGATATTTTCCAGATTGCGAATAAACACCGAATCGGTCTGCCACAGGATTTCACGATTCTCGGCAAGTCGATCATTACACTGGAAAGTGTCGTCAGCAGCCTGGACCCGGAGTTCAGTATTATGGATGTTGCCGAACCATTCGGCAAAATTCTTGTGAAAGAGAAGTATGATCCGAGAAATATGGCATCAAGGGCATATAATAATTTGCAGGATGTCGGAGACACCGCAGTGGATGTCTCGAATAATCTGAAGGTATTTTCAGAATCACTGCGTGAAAAGAAAGTACCGGTGCAGCTGTCAGTAAGAAGGTTCGAAGAGCTGTTCAGAAGGATGGACAGAATCGGTAACAGATTATCATTCAGTATCGTCCTGCTGTCATTCAGCATCATCATGGTCGGGCTCATCATCGGTGCGGCGATTGCCGGACAGACAACGGTGATATGGCAGATTCCTGCAATAGAAATAGGTTTCGTCCTGGCGGTCTTCTTATTTCTTGGGCTGTTATACTCGATATTCAAATCGGGAAGATTTTAAAAGAGGTATCCAAATTTTTTGGATACCTCTTTTTTTAATCTATATTTCTGAAATATTCTTTATAGACGGAGTTCAGTGCAACTTCATGGTCGCTCATTTTAACTGCAAAGACCATACTGGATTCGGAAGACCCCTGGTTCATCATTCTGATGTTCACATCATTTTCCGTGAGTGCCTTGGTCGCTTTATTCGCAAGACCGACTGTATACTCCATGCCTTCGCCAACGATGACGAGGAGAGCAAGGTTCTCTTCGATTTCAACCCATTCAGGTTCAAGTTGATCTTTGATATCTTCCATCAGCTGATTGATCTTGTTGTTACCTTCCAGGTTTTTGCTGCGCACTATGATTGAAATGTTATCAATGCCTGAAGGCATATGCTCGACTGAAACCTGGTGGTTTTCAAAGATCTGGAGCAGCTTTCTGATATAACCGACCTGTCTGTTCATCAGGTAGTCTTTTACAGATATTGCTGTAAAGCCGACATCACAGCTGATTCCTATGACCGGTATATCTTTTAAGAGCTCGCGCTCGGGAACAATCTTCGTCCCCTCGATATGCGGTGCATTTGTGTTTTTGATCATGACGGGTATCTTCACTTCATATAGGGGAGCGAGCGCCTCATCATGGAAAATACCGAATCCTGAGTAGGATAATTCACGCATTTCACGGTAAGTCAGTTCTTCGATGGCATGCGGATTTTCGATAAAGCCAGGATGCGCCGAGAATATATGGCTCTGGTCCGTATAGTTTTCATATATCGTCGCCTGCATGCCGCGAGCGATGATTGCACCCGAGATATCGGAACCGCCCCTCGGAAATGTCACGATATTATCATTTTTTGACAGACCGAAAAATCCTGGAATGACGACGACTTCTTCTTTGCCTCTCAATTTTGCGATGTTGTCATAAGACTCATACAACAGCTGGGCATTGGACGATTCGTCAGTGACGAAGATTCCAGCATCTTTTGGAGAATAATATTCTGCAGGTGTGCCGACAGAAGACAAATACTGTGCGAGCATCTGTGCGTTGAAATCTTCACCGCATGACTTCAGTGCATCGAGCAGCCGGTCATTATCTGTAATATTTTCAAGGTACGACAAAATCGTCTTTCTGAATTTATCCAGCAGATCGAAGTCGATCTCGAGACCGGTGATGATTTCTTCATATCTGCTCAGTATCGCATCAAGTGCTTCATTGTACGGCAGTCCCGTTATTTTGTTTGCATGAAGCGCAATCAACAGATCGGTCACTTTAATATCTTCTTCGAATCTCTTACCGGGTGCACTGACGACCACTGCACCGATATCACTGTCATTTTTAATGATTTTAGAAACTTTTTTGAGTTGTGTTGATGATGACAGAGAACTGCCACCGAATTTTGCTACTTTCACATGCAGACATCCTTTAACTGAATTTTAGACCTAATAATACATTAAAAATTAAGAGTTGTGTAGACTAAATCATTATTTTCTTGAATTTTTCAACTTTTCACTCTAATATGGATAGTTATAAAGTATTTAAATGGAGGATTCTAGCTTATGAAAATTGCTGTCTTAGGAATGGGCACTGTGGGTAGCGGTGTCGTTAATGTACTGAATACTAATAAAAATAAAATTGAATCATTAATTGGTGAGGAAGTGACCATCACCCACGTACTTGCTAAAAATATTGACAAGGCACGTGATATTGATTTATCCGGCATTCAACTTACAGATAAAGTTGAAGATATTTATAAGGCGGATATTGATGCTGTCATAGAAGTGATGGGCGGCATTGACAATACCTATGAGATCATACTTCAATTTTTGAAAAATAGAATCCATGTTGTCACTGCAAACAAAGATTTACTTGCTGAAAGAATAGATGACCTCGTTGCAGTCGCAAACGAGAATGAAGTCCACCTGAATTATGAAGCGAGTGTAGCAGGCGGCGTACCAATCATCAAAACGATTGAAAACTCTCTGAATGCCAACCAGATTTCAGAAGTGATGGGTATTTTAAACGGTACAACCAACTATATACTCACTAAAATGACCGTCGATGGCTGGACATACGATGATGCTCTGGAAGATGCGAAAGCAAAAGGGTATGCAGAGGCTGACCCGACAAATGATGTCGAAGGCATCGATGCACTCAGAAAAATCGTTTTATTATCAAGATTATCCTTTAATAAAAAAGTCGACATAAACGAGGTACCGAGCCTCGGTATTTCAAAAGTCGAAAGCGAAGATATCCAGATTGCGAAAAATCTCGGCTATATCATGAAACTTGTCGGTATTGGCAAGTACAGTGACAGCCTGAGCGCGAGTGTGGAGCCGATATTCTTCAAGGCCGACCACCAGCTTGCATCTGTCAACTATGAAAAGAATGCTGTGTATGTCATCGGCAACGCAGTCGGCGAGACGATGTACTACGGTCCTGGTGCCGGAAGTCTTGAGACGGCAAGTGCGGTCGTTTCCGACCTGATTGATGTTCTAACGACACCTGTCAGAGGTAACTTCGCACCGGCTGAAAAGGCAGTCATTCAAAACGAAGATGTAGAGTACCAGTATTATTTACGTTTCAATAATGATGAAAGTGCAGTCAAGTCCGTTTTGAATGATGCAGGCATCGGCCATGAATTGAATAATGAAAATACCAATGTTGTTGCAATCACTGAAAAGGTGAATAAAAATCAATTGGATGAAGCGCTCGGCAGTTTGGAAGTCGCAGCAAAGTATCCTGTCATAGGAGATGAGTAGAATGGCGTACTGGAAAGGTTTGCTTGAAGAATTCAAAGAATATTTACCGGTGACGGAAGATACACCGGCATTATCACTACAGGAAGGCAATACGCCATTGATTCCATTGATCTCATTCAGTGAAGAATATAATATCAATGCTTTCGCCAAATTTGAGGGCTTGAACCCGACCGGTTCATTCAAGGACCGCGGCATGGTGCTTGCAGTCGCAAAAGCGAAAGAGGAAGGTGCACATACTGTCATATGTGCTTCAACGGGCAATACATCCGCTTCTGCAGCTGCGTATGCATCAAGACTCGGTCTGAATACGATTGTCGTCATACCGGAAGGAAAGGTTGCACTTGGTAAAATTGCACAGGCGATTGTCTATGGTGCAAAGATCATTTCCATTCAGGGCAACTTTGATGACGCGCTTAAAATCGTCCGTAAAATTGCGGAAAACAATGAAGGCGTCACTCTTGTGAACTCTGTGAATCCATACAGAATAGAATGTCAGAAGACATCTGCATTTGAAATCGTCGACGCACTTGACGATGCCCCGGACTATCTTTTTATACCTGTCGGCAACGCGGGGAACATATCCGCATACTGGAAAGGCTTTAAGGAATACAATGAGAAAAAAGGCTCCAAGCTGCCTAAAATGTTCGGCTACGAGGCTGAAGGATCGGCTGCAATCACTGAAGATAAAGTGATAGAAGCGCCTGAAACAGTGGGTACTGCAATAAGAATCGGAAACCCGACCAGCTGGACACTGGCAACAGATGCACGGGATGAATCCGGCGGCATCATCGACTCCGTGACGGATGATGAAATATTAAGCGCGTACAGCCTGCTGGCCCGTAAAGAAGGTATATTTGCTGAACCGGGCTCAAATGCGAGTATCGCAGGACTTCTGAAAGCCCTGTCCGAAGGTAAGGTTGAAGAGGGCAGTACCATTGTGACAGTACTGACAGGGAACGGACTTAAAGATCCGCAGACGGCTGTGGATGAAGCGGCTGTACAGCCTAAAGTGCTTCCGAATGATGAAGCGGTCATCATCGAATATATCGAGAGCCTGAAAAACGATGAAACAGATTGATTTAAAAATCCCGGCTACAAGTGCCAACCTTGGGCTGGGATTTGATTCCATCGGTGTCGCAGTCACTAAGTTTTTAAAGATCAGAGCATATGAAAATGATGAATTCAAAGTTGATTTCCTGAACCCTGATCTGGATATTCTGCCGCCCGGCGAAGATAACCTTATAATTTCAACTGCGAAGAGCATTGCCCGTAAGTATAATAAAGAAATGCCGCCTGTAAGAGTGGAGATGGACAGTGAAATTCCGCTCGCACACGGGCTCGGCAGCTCATCGTCTGCAATTGTTGCAGGTATTGAGATCGCCGCTTATTTTTGTGACCTCAATCTGTCCGACCATGATAAAATCATGCTCGGCTGTGATATAGAAGGCCATCCTGATAATATCGGACCGTGCATTACCGGTGGCGTATTTGTCGGCTATTATAATCAGGGTGAATTATATTATCATGTACTGGACGACATTGACTTTTCTTTAATCGTCTCTGTACCGAATTATATGATCAATACGAATGAAGCAAGAAGAGCACTGCCGGATTCCTATGACAGGCAGACGGCTGTGACACAAAATGCAGTCAACAACGTCATGCTGTTCTCATTATTCAACAAAGAATATGTAGACATGGGCAGGTTGATGATGAAAGACCAGTTCCATGAAATTTACCGCAGACCTTTAATCAAGGAATTTGATGATATTAAAGAGACCGCACTGAAGAATGATGCATATGCCACTGTCATCAGCGGCGCGGGGCCGAGCGTCATGACATTGTGCAGTAAAAATGATATTCCCCGGATTCTTAACGACCTTGAGAATATCGAAAATGTGGTCCATGAAGAACTTGAAATCTATAAAAAATAACAGGCAGATCTGCCTGTTATTTTTGTTTGATCGGATATTGGAGTGTGGTATTCGTATAACTTTGGTATCCAGTCGCACTTATTCGTTTGAGATGTCGAAATTCGCATAACTTGCGTTTACAGCTGGACTTATGCGAATCCTGGTACGAAATTCGCATAACTTGAGTTTACAGACAGACTTATGCGAATCCGGATACGAAATTCGCATAACTTGAGTTTCCAGCTGGACTTATGCGAATCCGGGCATGAAATTCGCATAACTTG
>DEQG01000035.1:0-337 GCA_002360325.1 Salinicoccus sp. UBA3372
ATCCATGATGATGCGCTGGGTATTTTTAATCATCAGCCTGTTTGTCATTCCACTCGGACTGCTCGCCTATTTCAACGCAAAATTTCCGCTGATACCATACGATGAACTTACCCACGTCGTCAGTGAATGGTTTAAAATGCAGTTCAGCAAGGCCAAAATCACCCGCGACCTCTTAAACATTATCGCCGCCGGTATAATCAGCCTCTTTTTCGCCGGCCCGCTCGGTTCCATCGCCCTCGGCACACCCGCTGCCGCATACTTTGTCGGTAAAATTGTGGGCTGGCTGATGAAACATTATCAGAAAGATCTTCTTAAATGAGCTGATAAAAGCAAAAAA
>DEQG01000035.1:423-3432 GCA_002360325.1 Salinicoccus sp. UBA3372
AAGACAGGCACCGCCTGTCTTTTTTCCATTTTATATAAAATAATTTCCGAGGACGCTGTTCACATCGTGGACGACGACAAATGCATTTTCATCGTATCTCTTGATCAGCCGTTTCAGCCTTGTCAGCTGTGATTTGTTGATGACGACATATAAAATATCTTTATCCCGTTTGGAATAAAACCCTCTGCCGTCCATAATCGTCACACCGCGTCTGATTTCCGTATTGATCATTTTACCCAGCACTTCCGGTTTCTCCGAAATGATGGTGATCGCCTTCTTAGGATTCATACCTTCTATAATAAAGTCCATCACTTTGGTCGCCACATACAGCGCGATGATTGTAAGAAGTCCCTGCTCCAGTGTCAATACCGTCAGCACACCGATGGTCACCACGATGACGTCGAAGAATAACAGTGCATAAGAGACGTTGACATCGAGAAATTTATTCGCCATGCGGGCTAAAATTGTTGTTCCTGCAGTTGTGGCTCCGATACGGATGATCAGTCCGATACCCAGCCCGATGAACAGGCCGCCGAATACCGTGTTGACAAGAATTTCACCCGACTGGACCTGCCAGTCTTCAGTAATCCATAACATCAATGAAGTCATCGGGATTGTAAGTATGGTATAGTACATCGCACGTTTGCCCAAAAATTTAAATCCGACAATCAGTATGAAGAAGTTGAGCACAAGGTTACTCGCTGCTGTCGAGATTCCGAACGCATAGTAGAGGATGATGGAAATACCGATGAAGCCACCCTCACCAAGGTTGCCGGCAATCATGAACGAGTTGACTCCTATTGAGAATAAAAATGAACCCACAACAATTGTCACGAGGTTGATTAAAGTCTGCATCGTTATCCTTGGATTCCAAGATAACTTTCTTTTTTCAAAGTTTGTTTTCCTGAGTTTCTTTCTGATCTTCATCGACATGCCTCCTCATAATTATTAATCACCGGTATAGCATATAGCCTTCAGTATAATATTTCAACACGGTGAGTATATGTTTAATTATTCTTACTACTTGCTCTGGTCCAATAAAGTGAGCCTGTTCTTCATGACCGTGAGCTCCGCGTCGGTATAATCATGAAGGTCGCCGTCAATATTCATATCCTTTAAACCAATCGCAGCCACTTCCATATTTTCAGATGTTAAATACCTTACTTTGGGATGACTCGCAATTTTACCGGTCACGGCAAGAAATACGATATGCACCGCTTCAATAAGATTGACCGGTTTGATATTGATGATGTGCAGCAGACCGTCATCCGCCTCCGCAGTTTCTATCAGCCGGGTTACACTGCCGACAGAAGACATCGTCGTCACTATCGTCAAGTGTGAATCCGCTTCAAATGCCTCATTATCGGTTTTGATCTTCACCTTATATTTCTTCAATTGAAGCAGCATGTTAATACCTGCAAAAAGATAGGCCATCCGTCCTATTTTACTTTTTGTACCCGAACCGACTTTTGCGAAAGCCGTCATGAAAGAACCGAGAGCGAATAAGTAGCCTGCATATGTATTGTTCATTTTAATCGTATCCGAAGAATATGTTTTTTCAGCATCCAGCCGGCTGATGGCCTTTGAAGTGTCCAGAGGAATTTTATGCACTCGCGCAAAATCATTGACCGTCCCTGTCGGAATGATGCCTAACGGTATTTGAAGTCCCTCCAGGCACATACCTTTGATGACTTCACCGATTGTACCGTCACCGCCGGCAATGATTATCAGATCCTTACCGTGAGCATACCGCCTGGCGACCCCCTCCGCTCCATCTTCAGGTGTATGTTTGATCATCACCTCAAAATTTTGAGCATTCAACTTATGTATCAGCTGCTCCTCAAGTGAACCATTCCTCCGCTGTCCGGCTTTTTTATTGATGATGGCCAAAGCTTCTTTCATAAAACCCCTCCTTTATTATATTATGGAAAATAAAGATTTCCGATACGTTTGTGAGTCGCATTTATATCCGGGTAAGTGGTCAGTATTAGATCAGTTATCGTTTCCCCATGACGATTATCGAGCACATTGCAAATCGATACCGACTTGCTTGCAACACCTCCATGATCACACTTCAAAAAAGACACAGTCCTGCCAGACTGTGTCAGAATACTATTGAAACTGCTGTTCTGCAATATTCAGCGCCCGCAGCATCGAAGTTTTCTTATGGTGGTGGTTTTCAAATTTCTTTAAAATGTCATCGACGGCGTTGACGCCGCTTACGATATAGTCACCCTTATTCAGCATGATGCATTCTGCTCTTGAACCTGCAACCACATCTGAAATTTCGGAACGTGTCGGGATACCGCTTTTGACAAGTGACTCCAGCACTTGTGTCGCCCAGATTACCGGCACATGTGCGGCTTCGCATATCCACAGCAGTTCTTCCTGAATTTCACTCAGTCTTTCATAGCCGATTTCCACGGCCAGATCGCCGCGTGCGACCATGACACCGAACGGTCTTCTCGCACTGCCGCTCGCGATTATGCTTGGTATATTATCAATCGCTTCGGCAGTCTCGATCTTCGCGACCACTGGCAGTTCCGACTTCTCTTCTGTCAGTTCTTTTTCCAGGGCTTCCTCGATTGTTGCGATATCTTCAGCCGACTTGATAAAGGAAAAAGCGATGACATCTGCATGGGCTGCTGCGAATTTTAAATCCGTATAGTCTTTTTCTGTCAGCACGGAAAGTCTGATGTCGAGGTCAGGGAAATTGACGCCCTTCTCCGTTTTCACTTTGACGCCCTTCTCCTTGACGGTTTTCACCGTTTCACAGACCAGACCGGCATCCCTGATTTCAACGACTTCCGCTTCAATATGTCCGTCATCAAGCTTCACAAGCTGCCCTTTATCCACATTGGACAACACTTCGGGCACGGTCGTATTGATGGCGATTTCTATGCCGTTCGACAAAGTCATCGCTTCCTGGTTGGACAGCAGAAATTTCTCTCCGACCTGCAGCTTCGGATTGCGTTTGGATGTGAGTAAGTTCTTTATACGAATCTTCGG
>DEQG01000035.1:3520-4198 GCA_002360325.1 Salinicoccus sp. UBA3372
CTTTCATCATCATGGGCACAGTTGATACGTGCCATATCCATGCCCGCTTCCATCATATCCCCGACCATTTCTTTGTCCGCCGCCGCCTCTGCGGGCATCGTCACCAAGATGTGGGTGTTGCGGTCGTCGCTGCCTGCGCCAAATATTTCATCAGTGTGTTTATTGAGCAGATTATAGCGGTTTTCAAATGTTTTCATTGAGCGGTAATCGATCGATTCATCTTTCAGCTCGCTTCCGGCAACCAGACTCAATGTTTTACTGACAGCGTTCAGAGTGCCCATCACATCGACTTCCAGACGTCCGAGTGATGATACTCCCCATGGAATCAATTCCTCCTGAAGGTGTCTCATATCTTTTTGTCTGAAGGCCATGTAGTATGCCAAATTCTGTGCACTGTTCTGATAAGGCTTCCGTATATCATATTTAAGCCAGGAATTATAGAGTCTTTCCCCGTCTGCTGCAACATCCGCTCTCACCTGTAATGTTTCTTCCAATACTTTCATTGCCCTGTCCTGCATAATCCAGCCTCCATTTTAAAATTCCAAAAATACCCGCCCAAATATGAACAGGTAATCAATAACCGATTTTATACATATAATAGATCAACTGAAAATAACCGATGTGAAATATCGTCCATAGGGTGAACCCTATTTTGTTGTCAAAGATTGTTACGCTGTG
>DEQG01000035.1:4372-9224 GCA_002360325.1 Salinicoccus sp. UBA3372
AGGAATGCCTGACTGAATCTGGATATATGCGAACATCAGCAAAAGCAGCAATCCTGTTATCGTTCCTATAATGACACCTGAAATTATAATTTTGTTCATTTTCATGTCCCAATTCTATACAATTTATGGCGTAAAATTTTTAAACGGTTTTACTTAAACTTCATTTGTAGTATACCATATATATATGCAGCATATGTTACTGTAAAACGGTGAAAAACCAGATAGGAATGATAGAATGAAGTCACTTTTACCCTTCCTCACATTCAACGGTAATGCGATGGAAGCACTGAATTTCTATAAGGAAGTCTTCTATGATTTGGATGTTGAATACCTACAGGAGTACGGCCCTGAAACTCCGGAATTGACGGGGAAAATAATGCAGGCTGTCATCTCACTGAACGGACAGCAGATCATGCTGGGCGACAGCAGACTGCCTAAAGAGTTCAACTTCACTCCAAGCATGTCCTTTTATGTAGAATGCAGGGATCTGAATGAAATAGAACTGTACTATGGAAAGTTAAAAAGAAATGCTGCAATACTGGTGCCGCTTGACGAGTACGGTCCCGGCCGCCGGTTCGCCCATATACAGGACCGCTTCGGACTATCCTGGCAGCTCAATTTCAGCAAATAAAAAACCGCCCCTCTTCTTTTCAGGGGCGGTTCATTTTATGATTACAGGTTGATGATGCTTACCAGTCTGCTTGCGAAAGACTTTTTAGCTTTTTTCTTATCATCAAGTTTTGCATTGTTCATAGCGATGGTCTTATACTCTTTAATTTTTAAATCTGCTGAATAACGATCTGATGCGAACATTTAATCCACTCTCCTGTTTTGAAATTTATTTTACTCTTAGATACTTTGACGACTTATCTTCACTTATTACAATACCAGTAATACCAATGCTTTTCAAGCTTTATGTGATTTAATTCCTAAAGTAATTCTATTTATAATATTTAGATAATTTAAATATATAGTGAAACTTTTATATAAAAATTTCAACAGTCAAACGGCAAATTAAAGTTATTACCGTATAGTGGATATATATACATATTGTTATCGTTTTCATGTATCATTTCTCCGGATCAAACTTTTTACCGTCATTTATTTTTTCTTTGAGTAATGAAATAGGCAGATAATTAAAATCGTTTTCATCCATTTATTTTTCATGAAAAAAGAGGCATCATATGCCTCTCGAAGTTTGCTAGTTTTTATTTTTCAGAACAACGACACTCAGTTCATGCCGGATTTTATATTTTTCATCCTCATAATGTTCTTTCAGATGCCTGTCGATCTTTTCCAGTGTTTTCCGGCGGTGTTTCTTTTTAAATTCCACCAGACTGCGGTATGTTCCCAGTCTCCGGATCCACTCTTCACGATCAAATTCTTGTCTGTAACTTTTCTTGTATAAATCTTTGATCTCAAAATTATGGCCCTGCCATTCCCCTATCCAGCTCACGGGGAAATTGATGATCCGCTGCTCTTTTTTATTTATATGTAGGCGGCTGTCGACTTTATACTTTTTTCTGTTACGTTTGATGATCTTCATCGTGTCTTTGACGATTCCGGCTTTTCTTTCGATATTGATATCTGCGATGATCAGGTAACCATCCGGCTTCAATATTCTTTCTGCCTCGGCAATCGCTTCTGTCCGTCTGAACCAGTGCCACCCGCTGAGAACAAACACAATATCATAAGTTTTTGAAGGCAGGCCGGATTCTTCGGCGTGTCTTAAATTGAAATTCACTTTATTATTATTTTTAAACTTCTCTTTGCCGTGGTTGATAAATTCCTCCACCGGCTCAACCGCATCCACAATGCCGCCTTCTGCACTCAGCAGATCGCTCAAAAACCCCGGACCCGCACCGAAATCGGCAATTTTCGCACCGTCAAAATCAATGCCCCTGATTTTCAGACTCGAAAGCAGCTCGTCCGGGATGCTTTCGCGATTCTTAATATATTCAGCCGCAATACCATCGTATATCGCACTCATATTTTTTCACCTCTACATTATAATAGCACCATTGATATTGTTATCATAATGTAAGAGTTTCATTGAATTTGTAAATTAATACTGATTTTCGAGCAGTCTCTTCATCTCCTGTATTTTCCCGGCATGAAGGCTCTCGTGTAATATAATAAAGCCCGCAAGCTCATAGCTTGTCTTCATGCCCATGAACGGCTCAGGCAGCGTTTCTTTCAGACTCTCTTCTGTCAGGCTGCCGTATTCTTCCTGCTGCTGGTCAAGGAGTGTTTTGATTTCATCCGTTGACGGTGTTTCATCATCGAAGTCATCCGGGCTTGTGCCTGTACCGAAATGCTTTTTGAAACGTTTTTCTACATCATCATTTTTACCAAGCAGCCTGACGAGTTCAGACTCCATGTTTGCAATGACATGGCCGAACTGCCAGTGCAGGTTGTTGTTGAATCCTGCAGGTACGATATCCATCAGATCATCATCTGTATCTTCCAGGTGATATTTAATCCATCCTCTGACCGTTTTTAATTGAAATGTAAGTAACTCTTTTTGCATAATAATCACTCTTTCTTTATCATAGTAACAGTATTTCTATATATTATACCTTTTTTAGCATGAAGCGAGGAGGTTATTTTTATGACTAAAACTTTACTGGTTTTAATATTGATGGCCGCATTGGTTTTTGTACTCAATTTTATTTTTGGGATGATTCCGATGATTGCAGGATATAGTCTGCCGCTCTCACTACTCGGGGGAATCACTTTGGGTTTCTTCATCTATACATTGATAGACAACAGAATCGGATAGGTGAAAATGCTTGATTATTTCGGCAATCGGAATATAATTATAGATATTCTATTTATTTAGGGGCTATGTATCTATGTCATCAAACAATGAACAGAGACCGGATTACAGACTGATAATCATTCTGCTTTCCGGTGCTTTTGTCGCTTTTTTATCCAATACTTTTTTAAACGTTGCACTGCCGTCGATCAAAGATGAGTTCGGCGTAACGACTTCAACCGTCCAATGGGTGACGACTGCGTATATGCTGGTCTCGGGTATCGTTGTCCCGACGACCGCCTTTTTAATGCAGAAATTCAGTGCCCGTAAATTATTTCTGACTTCCATACTTCTGTTTCTCGCAGGGACGGCAGTTGCCGGCTTGTCGCCCACTTTCACCGTTTTAATTTTAGGACGCATGCTGCAGGCATCCGGATCTGCAATTTTAATGCCGCTGCTTATGAATGTAATGATTACGAGCTTTGCACCGGAGAAACGCGGAACAGCGATGGGCGTATTCAGTCTCGTCATGTTCTTTGCGCCTGCAATCGGTCCGACACTTTCAGGTTTTGTCGTCCAGACATTATCATGGCACTGGCTCTTTTATATGATGATTCCCGTCTTACTTATCGTGCTTGCAGTCGGATACTTCCAGCTGCCTGAAGTCGCCAACAAATATAATGCCAAACTGGATATCCCTTCAGTTATACTTTCCACGATCGGTTTCGGCGGCATCCTTTACGGATTCAGTGCTGCCGGAAACAGCGGCTGGGTTTCATTTGATGTGATGCTCACATTGATCGTCGGTATCATTGCCGTCTATATATACGTTATGAGACAGACTAAGATGGAAAACCCGATGCTCGATTTTAAAGTGTACACATTTCCAATGTACAGACTGTCCGCGATCATTATCGGCGTGAACAACATGGCACTTTTTTCCGGTATGATACTGATGCCTATTTTCCTGCAGGAAATCCAGGACATTTCACCACTGGAAACAGGACTTTTATTACTGCCGGGCGCACTTATCATGGGTCTGCTCAGTCCTCTGTCCGGGAAACTTTTTGATATATTCGGACCGAGAAGACTTGCGGTCACCGGCCTTGCGCTGGCGGCTGTCACAACATATTTCTTCAGCCGTCTGGAAATCGATACCGGATTCGGATATCTGCTCACAATCTACGCGATACGTGCAGTAGGTCTGACACTTGTCAACACGCCGGTCATGACAAACGGTATGAACGACCTGCCGGCAAGATTGACACCGCACGGCTCTTCATTGAACAGTATGCTGCAGCAGGTCAGCGGTGCAGTCGGTACTGCACTCCTGATTACCATCATGCAGAACTGGACGAATTTCAGGCTCTCAGGCTTCACCGAGCCGACATCGGCACAGATGAATCAGGCCATGCTCGACGGTATCAACCTTTCATTTTTTATCGCGTCCATCCTGCTGTTCATCTCGATGATCCTGTCATTCATGTTGAAACGCGTGACGGCAAAACAGACAATACAGCCGGGTATTACGAGAGCAAGAATCGTCGAACCCGATACACTCAACAACAAAAAGTAGAATCCATTTTGGATTCTGCTTCTTTTTTATTCTCCTGCTGCCAGTTCAGCGATTTTAACGATGACTTGTGCCGCTTTCTCCATATCATCAGCAGATGCATACTCAAATTTACCGTGGAAATTTTCTCCGCCTGTAAACAGGTTCGGCGTCGGCAGACCCTTATAGGATAACTGGGAACCGTCCGTTCCGCCCCTCACCGGTTTGATATCCGGTGTAATATTCAGAGACTCCATCGCGTGGCTTGCATTTTCCACGATGTGCATCATCGGTTCAATCTTATCTCTCATATTGTAGTACTGATCCTGCATGTTCAATTCCACACGGTCCTCACCGTATTTCTCCTGCAGCATCTTCACATTCATTTCCATCAATGTCTTTCTCGCTTCAAAATTTTCCTTGTTGAAATCACGGATGATGAACTGCGCCTTTGATTTTTCGACATCCCCTTCTACACTGATCAGGTGAATAAAGCCCTCATATCCGGATGTGTGTTCAGGTGTATCGAGTTCATCGAACTT
>DEQG01000035.1:9294-9975 GCA_002360325.1 Salinicoccus sp. UBA3372
CCCGGATGGACGCTGTTACCTGTAAACGTCACTTCAGCACCTGCTGCGTTGAAGCTTTCATACTGCAGCTCGCCTATCGGGCCGCCGTCGACCGTGTAGGCATATTCTGCACCAAAAGCTTCCACATCAAATTTATGCGGCCCCCGTCCGATTTCTTCATCTGGTGTAAATGCAATACGGATTTTGCCGTGTTTGATATCCGGATTATTTTTTAAATGTTCCACCGCAGTTACAATTTCAGCGATACCCGCCTTATTATCCGCTCCAAGAAGTGTCGTACCGTCAGTGGTAATCAGCGTATGCCCGATATATCTTTTCAATTCGGGATATTCATGCGGTGACAGGACAATGTTTTCCGTTTCATTCAAAACGATCTCCCCGCCTTCGTATTCAACGACCTGCGGCTTCACATCAGTTCCCGTGAAATCAGTTGCCGTATCCACGTGTGCCAAAAAGCCGATGACAGGTGCATTTTCTGTATTGGCAGGGAGCGATGCAAAAAGATACCCTTCGTCATCCAGTGTGATTTCTTCCAGCCCGATTTCTTCCAGCTCTTCTTTTAACGCTTTCAATAAGTCCCACTGTTTATCAGTGGAAGGTGTCGTTTCACTGGATGCATCCGACTGAGTATCATATTTTGCATACCGCGTCAGTCTTTCAATCAGTTTATCTTTCATTCAA
>DEQG01000035.1:10051-11152 GCA_002360325.1 Salinicoccus sp. UBA3372
TGCAGGTAATTTAATGAGCCGTGCAATCTTTATTTTAAGTGAAATCAGTTGTCAGTCCCGCTTCCAGTTCATGGCGTTCAACTGCAAGCCGGATGAGACGGTCAACAAGCTCTGCATAGCCCACGCCTGACACTTCAAGCAGCTTCGGATACATGCTGATGCTCGTGAAACCAGGGAATGTATTCACTTCATTTACATAAATACTTCCGTCTTCACACAGGAACATATCCACTCTTGCCATACCTTCGCAGTCGAGGATATCGAACGTTTTCAATGCAGCATCCTGCAGATTTTTAATCGTTTCCGCGTCCACCTTCGCCGGAATCTCAAGTGCAGCGCCGTTTTCATCCGTATATTTTGACTCATAGGAATAAAAGCCGTCATCCGGAATGATTTCACCCGGAACGGATACGAACGGATTCGAGTTGCCGAGTACGGACACTTCGACTTCGCGTCCCACGAGTGCACTCTCCACAATCACTTTTGTATCATACTTGAATGCAAGTGCAAGCGCCTCTTTGAAACTGTCTTCATCCGTCACTTTGGAAACGCCGACGGACGACCCCTGATTGACGGGCTTTACAAACATCGGCAGACCGAGCTTCTTTTCGACTTCGGCGAAATTCACCTCATCCTTTTCATGATTTTTGAACAGCAGCCCTTCGGCAACTCCGATGCCTTCAAGCTTCAACAGACGTTTCGTCATATCTTTGTCCATACATACCGCTGAACTTCTGACGTTGCAGCCGACATATGGAATTTCTGCTATCTCGAGCAGTCCCTGCACGGTGCCGTCCTCTCCGAATGTACCGTGGAGGACAGGCATGATAACGTCCAGTTTCACGTCGGCCGGAAGTCCTGCCAGCTGTCCTGACGGATGCACCGTCAGTTTATTGGCTGTCTCATCTTCACTCAGGTCGGCAATCTGATCATTGCCGGGCGCATGCAGCCACTCCCCGTCCTTTGATATATGAATCAGGGTAATATTATATTTATCTTTATCCAGCACTGTTAAGATACTTTCGGCAGAGCGCATTGAAACTTCATGCTCCGTCGATTTCCCGCCGTACAGCAGGCCGATATTTAATTTTGTCATTTGAA
>DEQG01000035.1:11246-11590 GCA_002360325.1 Salinicoccus sp. UBA3372
TTTCCCCGTAAAATAAACACCCGTGTACATTCAGATTTACAATATGTAATTTCAACTTCATATTAAATTAATAATCTTCCTTTGCAATGGTCGATACGGTATATGAATTACACATCAATTATTGTTTTCCGGGAAGGGGGTTATTTATTTTGAAAATACTTGTCACCAATGAAGAGGGATTGAAAGTGCTGCCGATGGATACGAACGTTTCAAAATACAAATTTAAAAAATTGATATCCCTCGATTCGGACATATATTATTTCCTTGAAGGTTCGAAAGACGGTTTTCAGTACAATAAACGATCTGATGTCTTTTACATACAGCAGAACTATATTACCGTATCC
>DEQG01000035.1:11651-14998 GCA_002360325.1 Salinicoccus sp. UBA3372
ACTCCAGCATGAGTCTGCACAATAAAAAAAGATGACCGGCAGCAGCCGGTCACCTCTTCATATTTCATCCGTCATCCATTTATTATTCATTCGTGTTCAAGCCGACCTTCCTATAAGAACGCAGTATGAAGCCGATGATGACAGCAAGAACAATCAGAACGAGTATCGTTCCGATATTCAGCCCGATTCCGTTGATCCAGACAAAACCGATTGCACCTGCAAATACCAGATAAAATGCTGTTGGAATCAGAAGTTTGGCAATAATGGTCCCTTCTTTACCAATCATCCCGACAGCAGCACTTGCAGCAACGACATTATGCACACAGATCATGTTACCTGCAGCACCGCCGACAGCCTGCAGCGCGACGATGATGAGCGGGCTTGCATTAATCTGATCTGCAACACCGAACTGGAACAGTCCGAACATCATGTTGCTGACCGTGTTACTTCCTGCAGCAAAGGCACCCATGGCACCGATGGCCGGTGAAATCAGCGGCCAGCTGTCACCAAACAATTCTGCTGCAGCCTGAGCAAGAACTAGCGGCATCGAGTCGAGCCCTGCATCATTAATGCCCGAGTTGATGAACACCTGGACAAGTGGTACAGATACGATCAGGGCAGCCATCGCGGATAATATTGTTTTTCCGGAAACTTTAAACGCGTCGCCCATGCCTCCCATATCGAGCTTGTGTATCCATCCTGTAAGTATGGCCACGACGATAAACACGACACCCGGTATCATAAGCGGTGTGAAACTGTGTTCTATACCCGTACCGAGAATATCATCGAAGGCGACCGACCAGGCTGAAAGCAATGCTTTCAGACCAAGCGCCTCAATTCTTGTCACTACAAGGAGCAGTGCGACAAGAACGTACGGCAGCCACGCTTTGAACATGGAGATGTCCTTTGGCGCTCTCGCTTCACTTTTCATATCACTGATCCAAGATTTATCCCAGCTTTCACGCGGTTCAAAATCAAAAGTATCTTTCGGCATCAGAAACCCTTTTCTCGCAAGAGGAACGACGATCGCCAGTCCGACAAGCCCGCCGATGATGGACGGGAATTCAGGGCCGAGGAAATTTGCTGTCAGCGAGAACGGAATGACAAAAGACAGTCCTGCAAATATCGCAAACGGCCACACTTTCAAACCTTCAAGAAAACTTTTGTTTTTTCCAAAAAACTTCGTCAGCATCGCGGACATGAACAGCGGGATGAATAATCCCACCATGGCATGAAAAATGGAGACCTGGCCTCCGACATTGAATATGAACGAAGACAATTCCATGCCCTCTCCATCAAGAAACGAATTGACCACCGGCTGATTTTCAAGGCTGGTGTTCACACCGACAAGGATTGGCGTACCGACTGCACCATAAGAAACCGGCGCAGACTGCAGCATCAATGCAATCATCACAGCCGCAAGTGCCGGGAAGCCGAGCGCGATAAGCAGCGGTCCGACTACTGTCGCCGGTGCGCCCCATCCTGCAGCACCTTCAAGGAATGTACCGAACAGCCACGCAACGATGATCGCCTGTACACGTCTGTCCGGAGAGATGCTCGTAAACGAGGCACGTATCGTATCTACAGCCCCACTTTCTTTTAGAACATTAAGTAAAAGCACTGCACCGAATACGATGACACCGACTTCCAAAGCGGTCATCACCCCTTTGATTGATGCGGCTGTGATTTCAACAGCGCCCATCTGCCACCCGAAAAAAGCAACAAGGATGGTAATGATGAAACTGTATAACATACCCTTCTTTGCCGACCATCTCATAATGACAAGGAAGAAGAAAATAGCCAAGATTGGTAAAATACTTAAAAATACTAACATAGTGCTGCCTCCATTGTTTATAATCTCCGAACATCTAGTCATCTGATGACTGGATGACTTTAAGGTATGTCGCTATTTTATGTAATCGCTTTCCGAATGTCAATTGTTTTTTTAAAATAATGAAAGGAATCCCGTACGGGATTCCTTAATAATGCGTCAGCAGCAGGTCTTCCACTTCTTTCAGATGTCTGTACATATGGGTGCCTGCCGCTTCGCCATCTTTGTCCTTTATCGCTTTTAAAATCAATTTATGCTCATCATAAATCTTCTGGATGGATTTTTTCGTTTCATACAACCATATCCTTCTCGTCTCTTTCATCGTTCGGATCACCGTATCTGAAACGTCTTCCATCAGATTGATCAGAAGCGGGTTGCCGGTCGCTTCCGCAATCGCTATATGGAAAGCATAATCCGCCTGCTCACCGAGTTCATTATTCTCCACTGCCGTCCACATTTTCTGCAGTGCATCCTCCATCTTTTTCAAATCGTTCTGATCCGCTTTTTCACATGCGCTTCTTGCACACCCCACCTCAATGATTTTTCTGAGATCAAGAAGATTCGCAATATCCGCTTTTGTAATTATTTCGAAATTCTGTTCAAAGCCGAGCGGCATCCGATGATTGATGAACGAGCCGTGTCCGTGTTTCACCTGGATGACATCCAGCACTTTAAGCCTGTTCAGTGCTTCTCGGATAGACGCCTGTGAGACACCGTAGGAATCTGCCATTTTTGTAATGGCGGGCAGTTTGTCGCCGGGCTTTAATTTTCCTGATTTAATTTCCGACAGGATGATATCAGATATCTCCTCATATATCTTTTTTCTTGCAATACTCACTTAAATCACATCCGATAGTGTTATTTTGAATTCAATAATAGCACAGACTTCAAATGATTTTATATATATTCTGTAATGATGCTCACCCGTGTTGGATTCCATCATATTTTTTATTCCGGTTATCAAAATGATTCCTTGTCCGTGCTATAATAATATTCACAATTATAATGTAAAAGAGGTTGTTTCAGTGCGGAAATTCTTTTCTTATTATGTTCCATATAAAATGTTATTTTTTGTCGATTTTTTCTGTGCAGTCCTGGTCGGCCTGCTGGAACTCGCGTTTCCTTTAATCGTCAACCTATTCATAGATGAACTCCTGCCTTCAGGAAATTGGCAGTGGATTCTTTTTGCATCCGCCGGGCTGCTTCTGGTGTATGCTTTCAATACTTTCATGCAGTTCATCGTTACATATTGGGGCCACATGCTCGGAACGAATATCGAACGGGATATCCGTAATGATCTTTACGGCCATATCCAGCGGCTGTCCCACAGCTTTTTCGATAATACCAAAACCGGGAAACTGCTGACGCGTCTGACAAACGACTTGATGAATGTCGGCGAGATGGCCCACCACGGTCCGGAAGACTTGTTCATCGCTGTCATGACTCTGCTCGGTGCTTTTGGTATCATGCTATCCATACATGCTGAACTTGCGGTGATTTCGTTCATCATCGTGCC
>DEQG01000035.1:15060-17968 GCA_002360325.1 Salinicoccus sp. UBA3372
CTGTTCTCACGCGTTTCAGACTTCAACCATATGATCGAAGATAAAATCGGCGGCATCCGCCTCGTCCAGGCATATGCGAATGAAGACCGTGAAATGGATAACTTCAGAAAACTGAATGAGGCGTTCAGGGCAACAAAATTGAAAGCCTACAAAATTATGGCCCTGAATACTTCGTCCACATACATGCTGATGCGTCTCGTTACAGTATTCATACTGATTGCCGGTGCATACTACACAATGCAGGGCGAGCTGACATTCGGTGAATTTGCGGCTTTCATACTGATTTCAAATATTTTGTTCAAGCCGCTTGAGAAAATCAATGCTGTCATCGAACTGTATCCGAACGGCATTGCCGGTTTCAAACATTTCACTGAAATATTACGGGAAGTGCCGGATGTACAGGAAAAGGAAAATGCAGTGCCGCTGACAAATGTCCGCGGGCATATCGAATATGATGATGTGACATTCGGCTATGAAGAGAAGAAAGTGCTGGAAAACATTTCCCTCACGATCCATCCGGGTGAAACGATCGCCTTTGTCGGTCCGAGCGGCGCCGGCAAGACGACCCTCGGCGCACTGCTCCCGAGATTTTATGATGTATCCGGCGGCCAGATCAGAATTGACGGCACAGATATCCGTGACTACACTCTGCCGACGCTCAGGGAAAATATCGGCACCGTTCAGCAGGACGTGTTTTTATTCTCGGGTACTCTGCGGGATAATGTCGCATACGGCAAACCTGATGCGACAGACGAAGAAGTTTATGATGCTATAGGAAAGGCGCAGCTGAAAGCACTTGTGGACGGTTATCCAAGGGGCCTTGATACGGTCGTCGGCGAACGCGGCGTCAAGCTGTCCGGCGGCCAGAAACAGCGTATTTCAATTGCCCGCATGTTCCTTAAAAACCCGCCGATCCTCATTTTGGATGAGGCTACAAGTGCACTCGACACCGCAACAGAACTTGAAATTCAAAAAGCACTCAATCTGCTGTCGGAAGGCCGTACGACATTGGTCATTGCACACAGACTTGCAACCATTAAAAATGCAGATCGTATCATGGTTGTAACAAATGATGGTATTGTAGAAAGTGGTACACATGATGAATTGTTAAATATCGATAATGGCGAGTATAAGGCATTGCATGATGCCCAATACAGGTTTTCATAAAATAAAACCGTCAGATTTTGTGATTAAAGGAGAGAGTTATATGATTATCGGCTATCAAGGTGTTGAAGGCAGCTATTCGACAGTTGCCTGTAAAAACTTCACAGATGGGAAAAATTATGAGTCCAGAGGGTATCTTACTTTCAAATTATTAGTCGAAGCCCTGCAAAACGGCGAGGTCGATTACATTGCGCTGCCCGTCGAAAATTCGACAAGCGGACCGATTACAAGAACAATCGATTTGATGAAGTATTTGGAAGTTGAGGCAATCAGTGAAATCTATGTCAAGATAGATCATGCTCTAATCACTAAAAACCCGATGGAATTGTCGGAAATCACGAAAGTCTATTCCCATCCGGAAGCACTCGAACAGTGCTATACATACTTGAGCCAATACCCCAATATTGAAGTGCTCGAGTTCCAGGATACTGCCGGCGCCGTTCAGATGGTCAAGGAATCACCGGATGAAACGATCGCAAGCATCGCAGGCAGCCACGCGGCAAAACTGTATGACATGTCCGTAATCAGGGAGAACATCAGTGACAACCCGCTCAACACGACACGTTTTTTATTTTTCAAAAACAGGAACGGCACTTCATCCGAGTTTAAAAATAAAACATCTTTATACATTGAAACGGATCACAGCACCGGTTCCCTGAATGAACTTTTGAGCATATTCAAGGAAAATGATGTGAACCTGGTCTATCTGATGTCTAGACCGATTCAGAACAAGCCGTTCTCCTACGGGTTCTTCATCGATGTCGAAAGCGGCATCCAGGAAGAAGGTCTCGCGAATGCGCTGGACAGAATTACATCGAGAGGCGCTTATGTCAATGTGCTTGGCAGTTTTGAACGGGGAAGAATCCCTTCCTACGACGGTATCGTGGAGAACTGATATATGGGTTGATTTCACCAGAAATGCGTATTAATTGTTATAGTGAACAACTTTAAAATGAGAAGGTAATTATGACACTATCCATTATCTGTTTGACAACAGAAGCCGCCGGCGGCACGATGTATCAAGACCTGGATTCAGAATACAAAGAACGCTCGTTCAGCATAGACAGCCTTCGGACCGTGATTTCCTGAATCATAAAATAGAAGACATGGAATGTACGAAATGTCCGTAAACAGTTTCCATCCTGAAGACGCATTTGAATCCGATGAGTCTTCACGAAAAATTATGGAAGCATTCATCAATGCTTCAGCAAAAAGCAAGGCCGGGTAACCAGTCTTGCTTTTTTATGTTTTGTCGTCCGGCCGGGTCTGTGCTACCATTTAGTGTAAATATATATAAAGGGGAATCAAGTATGTCACAACCTATCATTGGAATCACTACGTTTATCTCAGACAAAGGACTGACATTGCCTACGACATATATCGATGCCATCAACGACTCGGACGGCGTACCGATGGTGCTTGCCAAAACATTGAACCCGGAGAAAATAAAAGCCCAGATCGAAAAGATTGATGCACTGCTTTTAACAGGCGGGAATGATATCGAGCCTGCCCTCTTCAATGAAGAACCCCATCAGCAGCTCGGTGAAATAGAGCCCGGCCGCGACGAATATGAAAGCGGACTGATTGAACATGCACTGGAAAAAGGCATACCTGTACTCGGAATTTGCCGAGGTGCACAGATTTTGAACATTCAGCAGGGCGGCACGATGTATCAGGATATTTATGACCAGATTGACGGCACGGTGAATCAGCATACTCAGAATGCGGCAAGAGATTACCTTGC
>DEQG01000035.1:18100-21010 GCA_002360325.1 Salinicoccus sp. UBA3372
CATTTCATCATCTCCGCCACCTCTCCTGACGGTGTCATCGAGGCTGTGGAAAGCACTGCACACGACTTCGTCCTGGGTCTTCAGTGGCATCCGGAAGGCACCTACTTCAATGACGGACCTTCGAAGAAAATCTTTCATGCACTTGTTGAAGCCGCACAGAAATAAATTCATCGCCACCGGCAGAAAGAGGTCATTTTATGAAGTTGGTTCATGATTATTTAAATCTGCACATCACTGACCGGTCGACCATCGGGATGGGATCCGGTTCGACGATTGAAGCGTATATCCCCGCTGCTGCACAATACATCCGGCAAAATGATTTTGACGTGACTTTCGTGCCTACTTCCAAGCGGACGGAGAAACTTCTGCATGAATACCGGCTGGCCACAGCGCTCGATATAGAAAAAATCGATTTGACGATTGACGGTGCGGATTACTTCACACCATCGTCCGCTGCAATCAAAGGATTCGGCGGTGCTCTCCTCCGGGAAAAGCAGATCGGCTACTTTTCAAAAGACATCATCATCGTTGCAAAAGAAAATAAACAGACCGAGTCATTTGAAGGACTCAAAATCCCGGTGGAAATCAATCCTTTTTTATTTGAACTGACAAAGATCCAGATTGAAGAGATTGCTGAGGCCGGCATAACAGACCGACTGGACGGAGACGCGCTATTTATTACCGATAACGGTAATTACATTGCGGACTGCCGGTTCAAATCCATCCCGGATATTTCATCGCTGCATAGTAAACTTATCAATGTACCCGGGGTCATTGAGACTGGCATATTCGACCATTACATCAATCAAATCGTTTCTTTCAAAGAGACGGATTTTACCGTTTATAAAAATTAATACAGGGACGGCTCCGCCCGTCTTCTTTTTTTAACCACATTTAATTTACTGAATATTCGTAATAAATTTTGTAAATTCTTTCGATTTTCGGTACAATAAAATTACACTAAAACAAGGGGGAAAAAAAGATGGACAAAAAATTTTGGCTTGTCCCATTGATGCTGGTCTTCATGTTTGTGCTGGCCGCGTGTACCGATGATGTCAATGTGGATGAGCAGGCAGAAGGGGATAGTACTTCAGAAGACGGCGGACAAGGGGGAGACTTGACGATCGGCATGTCGAACGAACCGGTCACGATGGACCCGCATACTTCAAATGACATTCCATCGGCTCAGCTGAGAACACAGATTTACGATACACTTGTCGCCCAGAACCTCGATATGGAAATTGGTGAAGGACTTGCAAAGGATTGGGAGCAGGTCGATGACAACACATGGAGCTTCACCTTAAAAGAAGATGTCACTTTTCATAACGGCTCTGAATTTACGGCAGAAGATGTGAAAGCGACCATCGACCGGCTGCTCGATCCTGCTGTCGGGTCATCGGTAGCATTCATGTTTGAAATGGTCGAAGAAATTGAAGTCGTGGATGACCATGAAGTTCATTTCCATACTGAATATCCATTTGCACCATTGCTCAGTCATCTGGCACATAACACAGCGGGAATCATGAGCAAGGAAGTCATCGATGAAGATTATCAGAACGCACTGGACGGTGCGGACGCGGATATATCGGTGGAAGACTATTATGACATGAGAGAAGAAGGCGGAGATGAATTCGAAGACCTTTCGGAAGAAATTTCAGAAGATCTCGGACAGGTGATCGCTGAAAATCCGGATGGCACTAATCACCTTAAACTTCAGGAAAGAAATCCCGGGGAAAATGTCATCCTTGAAAAGTTCGATGAATTCCACGGCGAAGAACGCAATTTTGAAACAGTGACTTACAGAGTCATTCCTGAAAACCAGGCAAGACTCGCTGAACTGGAAACCGGCGGCATTGCTGTCAACGACAGTGTCGATGCTGAAAATATGCAGCGTGTCAGAGATCATGAAGATACGGATATCATCGATCAGCAGGGACTGTCAATGACATATCTCGCATTCAACTATGAAAAAGAACCTTTCGATGATGAAAATGTAAGACAGGCGATATCACACGCCATCGACCGTGAAAGTATCATCAATGAGATACAGGACGGCCGCGGTGTCGTTGCCTCGACACATATATCGCCATCCGTCATCGGACACGATGAATCTCAGGATGAGATGGCATACGACCTGGACCAGGCACGTGAGTATCTCGAACAGTCCGATCATGCGGATGGATTTGATGCGACAATCTGGATTTCGGATGACGAAGTGAACAGAGATATCGCACTCTTCATGCAGGACAGACTGAGTGAAATCGACATCAACCTGGACATCGAGCAGTATGAATTCGGCACATTCCTGGAAATGGCGGAACAGGGCGACCATGATATGTTCATGCTTCAATGGATTACCGTAACCGGTGACCCTGACTACGGCCTATATCCGATGTTCCATACAGACAGCCAGGATGGTTCCGGTAACCGCTGGAACTACTCCAATCCGGAACTCGACGAAGTGCTTGAAGCCGGCAGACAGGAAAGTGATGAAGATGCACGCGAGGAATACTATGTCGAAGCACAGGATATTCTGGTGAATGATCTGCCGATCACCCCGCTCTACTATGGTGAACTCGGCCCGGGAGTGAATACTTCACTTGTCGAAGGTGTTGAAATCGACCCGGTCGGTATCATCAGACTTGAAAATGTATCCTTCCCGGAATAAATGAAAAAAGGGCCGTTATGGCCCTTTTTTCATTTCAAATATTTATCCAGGAACTGCACATTTTCCAGACCCAGCAAGTCCATGCCGAAATATGCCAGTACCGCAAGTGTTGCTGTCCAGATGATTATACTTATAGTGACATACACTACAGTTTTCATTTTCCCCGCACCGAATGATACTGCAGCGATGGCGGTGACGTGTGAACTGAGCAGTATCGGGCCCAGCAATATAAATCCATAAAA
>DEQG01000035.1:21087-21336 GCA_002360325.1 Salinicoccus sp. UBA3372
CTGACCTTTTCACTGAAGATGACAACAACGACAATTGTCAGGAAATTCCCGATGACCCCGGCAATTAAAGTCAGGAGGAGGTTCGTCCCGCCTAAAATCCCGAGAGGCACTGCGAATGTCGCTTCGAAAAACGGTATGGCCGCGGCTGTCAATATCGCTAAATAAACTACTAAATTAGACATTGCTGCACACTTCTCCTACTTCCTGTATATTACATGTTTAAAATGATCCCAGTCATCATTCAATTCC
>DEQG01000035.1:21421-23222 GCA_002360325.1 Salinicoccus sp. UBA3372
ATCATCTTTCCAGACGATGACATCCCCTTTTTTATTTTCACCGGAGGTCAGTTTATATCCATTTTTTCTGAGACCTTCACTGAATGAATCCTGGTGGACCCATTCCGGTAAATATTTCTCATCTTCAGTAATCGCAAACAGAGTCGCACCGAAACAATTGCTCCCGTTCACGGTGGAAAATGAATTGGCAACAGCTTTTATATGATCGGGTGTATTCTTCCTTACCCCGACGGCGATATTATCTTCCTCCTCTTCTACGCCGTACCGGAGGATTTCTTCTTTTTCGTGGTGTGACATCTGATCCACCAGACTGGATGTGAGGATGGTTTTATTTTTCAAAGTGCAGTCATCAAATTTTTGATGCGGCAGTAATTCCTCCGGGTAAATAAACCCCCGGCCCAGTTCTGCCTGCATCGTCAGCAGCTTGAATTTCAGTTCTGCCGGCAGGCTTTCGAACCAGCCGTTACATGCGACGATAATATGTGTCACCGCAGCATCCATCAGCCAGAACTCATAGTGGTTGATATATTTTATATCGTTTCCGAGCGCGTGTCTGGAAAATTCCTTTTTAGTATGTATGGCCGCGTCTTCCAAATGATTATGAAAGAGTGCAATGCTGTCTTCTGTCAAATAAAATACATCATAATTGAATATGAAATCATTTATCCACTGATTGAGCACTGCTTCATCCGGCATAATTTTTATCATGTTGTCATCCTTTTTGAGCTGTCCATTATTTTCATCTACCTGTATATTTTATATTACTTTAAAGTCTTTAGTCCACGATAAGCACGCATTTAATTCTAAAAACTTCAAATTTTCTTAATTTAAAGGTATTCTAGATGTATCATGTTAAATTTTCAAATACATAATGGAGGGTTATCATGCATCATAATTTAAGCAGAGACAACAAATTTTATGCGATGGATAAGAATAATGCACCTGCAATTTACGTGGATTCCGGAGATACTGTCACACTGGAAGCCCATGACTGTTTTACAGGACAGATCACTGTCGAAGAAAATACTTCGAGCGGCCTGAAGTGGGATGAAATCAATCCGGCAACCGGTCCGGTTTATGTAAACGGTCTTAAACCCGGCAATGCTTTGAAGGTGACAATTGAGAAAATTGATATAGGCGACCAGGGCATCGTAGTCACAGGGCCCCAGTCAGGTGTAATGGGTGATGAATTGACTGAGTTTACGAGAAGAATTCTGCCGATTGATAAAGAGAATAATACTGTCGATTTTGACGGCTTTAAAATTCCTGTCAATAAAATGATCGGTGTCATCGGTGTAGCACCTGAAGGCAATGCTGTAAACAACGGTACTCCGGATGCACATGGCGGTAATATGGATAATTATAAAATTACCGAAGGCGCGACCTTATACCTGCCTGCATTTCACGAAGGTGGATTATTCGGACTGGGTGATGTGCACGGGGCGATGGGCGACGGCGAAGTCGGTGTGTCCGGCCTCGAAGTAGAATCCGAAGTGACAGTGAAACTGGAAGTTGTGGAAGATATCGATATCGCTCACCCACTGCTCGTCAATGATGAAGGGGCGTTCATGAACGTGTCCGATGAAGACTTGAATATCGCAGTGGATCAGAGCGTGAAGGAAATGATCAAGTTCCTACAGCCGTATACTAAGAAAACATTGAACGAAATGGCTAAGCTGATGAGTCTCACCGGCCACACCCAGGTCAACCAGGTCGTAGACCCGAAGAAAACAGGCAGATACTTCGTACCTAAATTTGTGCTCGACCATTTCGAAGTACCACTGTACAAGTAAGAAGTTTA
>DEQG01000125.1:0-5199 GCA_002360325.1 Salinicoccus sp. UBA3372
TCCATATCAAAGTCATAATAAAACCCTTCCTCAATGACAGGACCGACACCGAACTTCACATCACCATAAAGTCTTTTCAGCGCCTGAGCCATCAGGTGGGCAGTCGAGTGTCTGAGCACCTCAAGCCCCTCTTCATTTTTGTTTGTGAACAATTCAATGTCCGCACTTTCTTCAATCGGCCGTCTTAAATCATACATTTCACCGTTCACCCTTGCCGCCACAGCCGCCTTTTTAAGGCCCGGGCTGATGGACGATGCGACTTCTTCGGCAGTGACGCCGAAATTGAATTCTTTACTGTTGCCATCCGGGAATTTAATATCAATTGCTTCAACCATTTGTCTCATCCTCTCCTATAAAATAAAAAAGCCCCTCTATAATAATAGAGGGACGGATAAAACCGTGGTACCACCCTGATTTATGATATAAAAATACTGATCATCTCAAGTAAGGTGATAACGGACCATGCCGGCTGAGTATTAATCAGCAAATCAGAAGGTAGTGACATCCAACGGTTTAATACACATCTTTCAGCAGATGATGTGCTCTCTTTGAATAAACCCGAAAGTGTTTTGTCCTTGGAATTTAATTAATGAAATTTGTAAATTAATTATACTGTATAGAAAAATTTAATGCAATAGCTAGCCGTTTCTGTAATTGTCGCCGGTCATCTGCACTTCTTCACACAATGCCCTGATCCTTTCAGTCATCCGGCGCGCTTTCGTTTCTTCGATGCCGTTCTCTTTCGTTCTCGCATAACGGTATTCCAGATCATCAATTGAGAAGTTGGAACTGATGAAAGTCGGCAGCTTCTGCACCATGCGATGGTGCAGTATACCCGTAATGACTTCGTCCCTCGCCCACGGCGTGACGTCTTCTGCGCCCAGATCATCCAAAATCAGTACATGCGCATTTTTGATCAGTTTATACTTTTCATCCGTCGTACCGTCACGGAACCCGGCTTTTAAGTCACGGAGAATTTCAGGTACATAGACTATCAGTGATGAAACTGCTTTTTCTTTCAGTTCATTGGCGATACATCCGAGAATGTAGGACTTGCCGATACCGAACTCGCCGTGAATATAAAGGCCGCGGTAGTTTGTATCCGAAGCCACCGCGTCCGTCACCTGGATTGCTTTTTTCAAGAGGACATTCCGGTTGGATGCGTCATCCAGATATATCGTATCGAATGTGGCATTTTTAATATCTTCAGGCACATGATAAGACTGGATCAGATTTTCCCTTTTAATGAACTCGTCATTTCTGACTTTGATTGGGCACGGTGTGTAAAACATGTTTGCCCGGTCATTTCTGATATCAATATTGATGATATACCCATCGGGATGGTTTTCACATTGACCTTCACTGTTCTCTTTGCATTCGGACGGCTGATCGGCATAATGTTTCAAAGTGATCAGATCATTTTTAATCATTGAAGCGGTCAGAGGGGTTTCTTCATCATTGATCAATTCCATTATTTTAGGGTTCTGGACCAGTTCCTGATAAATACGCTCATTGTTGCGTTCTATTTTTTTATTGTTTCTAATGAATTGGTTAATCGGCTCCATACTATCACCTGTTTTTTCTAAAGTCCTCAATCATCTTCTGCAGTTCCGGATCGTCTTTCGCAGTTTTATGTGATTGATTTGTTCGTTCCTTTTCGGTTTTTACCGGTTCTTTATCTTTTTTGGCGGACTGCTTACCTTTCGACATCCATTTAGGCGCCTGTTCGCCCTGGCGTTCTGAAGGAAGGTATCTCTTCTTCCGCTTCTCCTGCTGTTCCTGGTACTCTTTGATGGATTCAACGGCTTCTTCTGCAGACTGGTATCCTTTTTCAACCCAGTTATTCGCAACCGTCATCGTGTAATTATACGGCAGTTCCCCCTGCATTTTCAAAAATACATACTCAAGCAGTATATTGATGACACCGTGATTGAGCGGCGTATTTACTATGATATCCGTCACAAGTTTCAAATCGATGTCCGTCGGAGAACCGTTTCGCAGGTCTCTCAGCCTGTCGATCGGGTTCGTCTCATGCAGCATCTTGATGTATTCTCTGTCTTCCTCTTGTTCCTGTCCGCTGTCTTTCTTCTTCTCTTTCTTCTCGAGAACGGGGCTGACCTGTTTCGATTCGGCCTGGAAATATTTCCTCGCTTCATACTTCAGCTTTGCTTCATCGATGCCGTGATAATTTGACGTCGCTTTGAGCAGAATATTTTTCATATCATATGCTTTCAGATTGAAAAGCACACTCAATTTGACTATAAGCATCCGGATGTCTTTCGTGAAAAACTTCCGATCGATGATCGTCCCCTTAAGATGCGTGAATAATACGTCGAAATCAAAATCATCCAAATCGACATTGACTCCCGCAGAAATGGTCCGGCCTTTGAAATTTTCCGCCGGCAGTGTATAGCTGCTATCATTCTGATGATGGAAGACATCGGTGAATTTCATCGTCACTTCCGAAATATTTTCAGGAAGGTCCGGGTACATCAGCCGTTCTTTTTTCATTTTATATTGTGTGCTGCCTACTTTACCATACAGATACATGCTGAGCATTGGATCTTTTAAGAAAGATTCTGCATCGAGCGGCAGTAAAAGTTCATAGACAAACAGATCTTCGTGTGTATGATTGGATACATAACTTTTCATCAGACCGATCGCTTCCAGCTTCTTGAACCGTTCCATCAGATCGGAAAGTGATATGGACAATGCATCCATGAACTCTTTATGGAAACGTATGGTCAGCGGCTCGTAATGTGCCGTGGATTCGAACATGTAAATATAGGTCATGGTCGTCTCCGCACCGATCAGCGGCAGATAAAGTTCGTTGACCACTTCCATGTTGTCCCGGCTCAAAGTCATCGGACGGTACACTATGAATTCAGTATTCGGTTTAAGGCGGTTATTTATGTTCATTGTTATTACTGCCTCTTGTCAACTGGTTTAATGTTTCCATCAATTGGTCGATATCCTTGAATTCCTTGTAAACTGATGCAAATCGTACATATGCCACCTGATCCAGCGAGATCAGTTCCTTCATGACAAACTCCCCGATATCATTTGAAGAAATTTCCGCTTTGTTCAGGTTTCTTAAATTTGCTTCGACTTTATCCGTGCGCTTCTCGAGCTCCTCATATGGAATTGCCCTTTTTTCACATGCACGCAGGAGACCTGCAAGCACTTTCTCTCTATTGAAAACTTCTCGTGTACCATCTTTTTTAACAACGACCAGAGGTGTAACTTCTACACGTTCGAATGTAGTGAAGCGAAACCCACAACTTTCACACTCGCGGCGGCGTCTGATTGTAGACATTTCATCCGTATGGCGTGAATCGATCACTTTGGAATTACTATGCTGACATTGTGGACATTTCATAAACGATCACCTCTTTTAAAGAATTTCCTCTATTATATCAAATTTTGTTCATTCTCTATACAAAAGAAAATAAAAAAGACCCAGAACATTGTTCTGAGCCTTCCTGGAGATTAAAGTTCTTCTGCAATCTTTTCTGCAAGTTCAACCGTACGCTTCGAGTAAGCCCACTCGTTATCGTACCATGCAAGCACTTTAACTTTGTTGTCATCCATGACCATCGTCAGGCTGGCATCGATGACTGAACTTCTCGCATCCGTATTGAAATCACAGGATACAAGCGGTTCATATGTAACACCGAGTACGCCCTTCATCTGACCGTCCGCATATTTTTCAAATGTGCTGTTCACTTCTTCAGCAGTGACTTCTTTATCCAGATCCACTACGAGGTCCACAAGTGAAACGTTCGGCGTCGGTACACGGAGTGCCATGCCGTCCAGTTTACCTTTCAGCTGAGGCAGTACTTCTCCGAGTGCTTTAGCCGCCCCTGTTGAAGTCGGTATGATGTTTTCTGCTGCTGAACGCGCACGGCGCAGATCCTTATGAGGATTATCTATTGTTTTCTGATCGTTCGTGTATGCATGGACAGTCGTCATCAATCCATTATTGATACCGAACTCGTCATCTAAAATCTTAGCTACAGGAGCCAGGCAGTTTGTTGTACATGAAGCATTTGAAAACACCTGGTAGTCACCGACACTCAATGTTTCATCATTGACACCCATGACAACCGTCTGAACATCTCCGCCTTTTGTCGGTCCTGTAAGGACAACCTTTTTAGCGCCGGCTTTAATATGACCGGAAGCGCCCACTTCGTCATTAAATTTGCCAGTCGCTTCAAATACAATATCTATTCCCAAATCCGACCATGGTAAATTTTCAGGGTTACGATCGCTCATAATTTTTACTTCATGACCGTCAACTACAAGGGCACCCACTTTTGGCTCAACCGTTTTCTGCCACTTTCCGTGAGTTGAATCATAATTAATTAAATGAGCAAGCGTTTCAGCAGGATAGCTTGCATTGACTGCAACAACCTCTAAGTGTTCAGATTCAGATGCAATTCTGAATACCATTCTACCTATTCTTCCCAAGCCGTTTATCGCAACTTTTTTCATGACAAATCTCCTTTATGTTATGCTTTTTCATAAATAGTATAACACATTTAAAAATCCATGAAAGCGGTATTTTTATAATTATTGATTTTCCAATATTTTGACAAATTCATCAATCTGATTATACAGCTCTTTTTTGTCACCATTATTGTCGAAAACCTGGCTGCTCAACTTCTTTTTTTCATCCAGTGACATTTGGCTGTTCACTCTTGATGCCGCTTCTTTTTCAGTGAGACCGTTTCTCTCCATCAATCTTTCCATCTGATTCTCTTTTGTAACATAGACGGTAATCGTGATATCACAATTTTTATCCAGACCGTTTTCAAACAGCAGCGGAATGTCCAGGAACACATGGTTATGTTTTAGTAACTTCTCCTGGTCTGCATTCATCATCCGGCGTATTTCCGGATGGGATATACCATTCAGCTTTTTGCGTTCTTCCGGATCATTGAAGATGATTTCCCCCAGTTCCCTGCGGTTGATTTCTTTATTCTCATCCAGAATACCCGTTCCGAAAGCTTCTATGATTTTATAATATCCTGCACTGTCTTTTTCGGTGACTTTTCTTGCATAGACATCTGCATCGAGCACTTCATAGCCCAGACTCCTTATGTAGTCGGATGCTGTCGATTTGCCACTGGCGATGCCGCCGGTCAATCCTATCACTTTATACATTGCTGCAACCCTCTCTTAATCCATTCATCGCTG
>DEQG01000125.1:5265-7641 GCA_002360325.1 Salinicoccus sp. UBA3372
CCGGGCAGTTTTTACGCTGATATACTTGGAATCTGTTCTGCATCTCCCCGCTCCCGCCGGTCGAACTTCGGTAGTCGGAAATCGTCGAGCCGCCATGGGACAATGACAGTTCAAATACATCAATGATCGCCTGGTATAGATTCTCAAGCCTTTTTACGGATATGTTGCCCGCTTTTCTTGTCGGCAGTATTTTGGCAGAATAAAGACTTTCCGCTGCATATATATTTCCAACGCCTGTGACGGCTGTGCTGTCCATCAGGACGGCCTTGATCGTTTTAGAAGCATTTTTAGGGCTTTTGACTGCATTCAGGAAATGTTCTTCCGCTTCTTCTGTATCATATTCCGGTGCCATCCGGACAACCGGCAGAAACTCACTCAGCTTATCGATGGTTCTCAGTTCTCCGAAACGTCTTATATCAGAATAGACCAGCATGCTGCCGTCCGACAGATAAAATATCACATGCCAGTGGACTTTGAAATTATGCTCCACTATTTCATCCAGACTGTTCAGATGAAAAAAAGCACCACTCATACCTAAATGACCAATCAGGTATTTTACCTGATGGTCATTCTGCAGTATGAAGTATAGATATTTACCACGGCGTCCAAGTGACAGTATATCCATATTCTTTGCGTTTTCGATAAATATGTCCACTGGTTCCTTGACGATTGTCAGTTTGCCGGCATTATGGCCATCAATGACCTTGTCCGAGACTTTGACATCTTCAATCGTTAACCTCTCCACTGTTTTCAATTCTCTTTTAACCAATTCAACTTCTGGTAATTCCGGCACCTTTCCACCTACTTCACCTGGTACCAGTCACTGCCGTAGCCATGTTCGACTTTAAGCGGCACACCGATATCCAGAGCATTTTCCATAATATCTTTTATCACTGTTAAGAACTCTTCCACTTCATCTTCAGGCACATCAAAGATCAGCTCATCGTGGATCTGAAGCAGCAGTTCAGCATTGAAGGACTGTGCCTTTTCATCTTTCGCGTAGTTCACCATTGCAAGTTTGATGATATCCGCTGCACTGCCCTGGATCGGCGAGTTCATCGCAGTCCGTTCCGCAAAGCTTCTCGCATTGAAGTTTCTGCTGTGGACATCCGGTGTGTATCTGCGTCTGTTGAGCAATGTTTTAACGTAGCCGTCACGCTTCGCATCCTGGACAATCGACTTCATGAATTCTTTGACCTTCGGAAATGAATCCAAATAATTGTCGATGAATATCTTCGCTTCTTTACGTGTAATCCCGAGATTCTGACTGAGACCGTAATCACTGATTCCGTATACGATACCGAAGTTTACCGCTTTTGCGTTCCGTCTCATTGTCGATGTCACATCATCACGTTCCACACCGAAGACTTCCATAGCAGTTTTCGTATGGATATCGAGATCGCTCGAGAAGGCTTCACCCATCGTTTCATCGCACGTAATTGCCGCGAGAACCCTGAGTTCGATCTGTGAATAGTCGAGAGCGAGCAGTACGTGATTGTCGTCTTTAGGCACAAACGCACGTCTGATTTTCCTGCCCTCTTCCAGACGGACCGGTATGTTCTGCAGGTTCGGCTCCACTGATGACAGACGGCCGGTCTGGGCCAACGTCTGGTTGAAACGCGTATGGATTCTCGAATCCTCTTTCACTTCATTTTGAAGACCTATGACATATGTCGACTGAAGTTTTGACAATGTACGGTAGTCGAGCAGATACTGTATGATCTCATGCTTATCAAGCAGCGCCTCGAGTACATCCACCGCAGTGGAATAGCCGGTCTTCGTCTTTTTGATGACAGGCAGTTCAAGCTTTTCAAACAATACGACACCAAGCTGCTTCGGAGAGTTGATATTGAACTCCTCTCCCGCCAGTTCAAAGATGCGTAACTGGATTTCTTTCAGCTGACCGTCGATTTCTTCTTCCATTTCCACAAGGCGTCCAGTCATGACACGTATGCCTCTGATTTCCATATCTGCAAGCACTTTTGACAGCGGTACTTCCAAATCATAATAAAGTTCTGACATTTCATCTTCCGCCAGTTTTTTTACCATCTTATCTTTCGCGGTATGGACCGCCATTACTTTATCCGTCAGAAACTCGATTGTTTCCTCTTCGGAAGGATTCTTTTTATTCCTTCCTTTGCCGTAATGGAAATCATCACTGTTTATATTGATGCCGTATGGACCGACCGTTTCTGAAACGTCTATGATCTTTGTCGAAGGATCGAGCAGGAAACTCGCCATCATGATGTCATTGCTGAAACCGTTAAAACGGATGTCCAGCTGGTTGAGCAGCGCAATCTGCCTTTTTATATCGTAGGCATTGACTTCTTCCCTGCTGTTCAAAAATTCTTCCAGCTCTTTTGCATCGATATTCTC
>DEQG01000125.1:7766-9911 GCA_002360325.1 Salinicoccus sp. UBA3372
CCTGAAGATTTTCTGTGTTCTCGACATCGAAATCACTGATGTCTTCAGTTTCTGCAGCATCCATATTTTCAAGCAGGGAATTGAATTCATACTCTTTGAACAGCTCATATTTCTGTTCTTCTGTATCATTTTTAAATTCCAGGTCTTCAAGTTTGAAATCAAGCGGCACTTCTCTGTGGATTGTCGCAAGACTTTTACTCATCAATGCTTCTTCAGTAAATTCCTTCAGCTTCTCCTGAAGCTTCTTGCCGCTCACTGAATCTGCATTTTCAAGCACGTTTTCCACCGTACCGAACTGATGGAGCAGTTTCAGGGCCGTCTTCTCCCCTACACCCGGGATGCCCGGGATATTGTCCGATTTATCCCCCATCAGACCTTTTAAGTCAATGATCTGTTCCGGTGTCAGGTCATAGATTTCCCTGACATGTTCAGGTGTGTACTCATCAATGTCGCTGATACCCTTTTTAGTGAAGTATATGACTGTGTGCTCACTCGCAAGCTGCGTCAAGTCCTTATCACCCGTGATGACGATCGTCTTCATCTTTTCAGCGTCCGCCATCATGGAAAGTGTCCCGATGATATCATCCGCTTCATACTCATCCAGTTCAAAGCGTTTAATACCATACGCATCAATCAGGCGTCTGATCGGCGCAAACTGTTCACCCAGTTCAGGCGGTGTCGACTGCCTGCCACCTTTGTAGTCTTTATATTCTTTATGTCTGAAAGTCGATTTTCCTGCATCGAAAGCAACCATGAAATGAGTCGGTTCTTCTTCTTTGATGATTCTTTCCAGCAGTCTTGCGTAGCCGAATATCGCATTCGTATGCAGACCGCTCTGATTGGACAATAGAGGCAATCCGTAAAACGCTCTGAAAGCCACACTGTTCCCGTCTATTAAAATCAATTTCTTCATGAGTTATGCTCCTCAATATAAATTATCATTCTTCGAATTATATATACCATTTTAACAGAGAAAAGAAAAAGACGCAGTTCTAACTGCGTCTTTGATATCTTTTATCAACCTTAGTAATGTATTGGTGCACCCGGTCCGAGCGGTAATCCGATAAGCATCCATACTATGAGCATCAACGCCCAGAATATGAAGAAACATATGGAGTATGGCAGCATGACCGAAATCAATGTACCGATACCTATATTTCTTACATACTGCTGTGCAAATGCGATGATGATTGCGAAGTATGTCATTAGCGGTGTAATGATATTTGTTGATGAATCCGCAACACGGTATGCCATCGTGGTCAGCTCAGGTGAATATCCAAGCTGCATCATGATCGGTATGAATATCGGCGCCATCATGGCCCATTTTGCACTCGCACTGCCTATGAACAGGTTGATGAATGCGGTCACTGCCATAAAGCCGATAATCAGCGGTATACCCGTCAGATTCATGCTTTCGAGCATATCTGCACCGTTCACGCCGATTACAAGTCCAAGGTTGGATTCGTTGAAATATGCAACGAACTGACCTGCTGTAAACGCAAGGACAATGAACATACCCATCGATGCCATCGTTTTTGACATCTGATTTGCAACATCTTTATCATTTCTTATTGAACGTGTCACCATACCGAATACAAGACCCGGTATAAAGAACAGGATTGCTATGATCGGTACAAGTGATGACATGAACGGCGACTGGATGATCGTATCCATATAGGTCCCTTCAGTACCTCTCATCGGCGAATCCGGAAATACGACCAGTGATAATGCAAGGACGAGTCCGATGACCACTGAAATGAAAGACGCCCACAAACCTTTCTTTTCAACTTTTGAAAGAGGTGCCATATAGTCTTCTGCTTCATCGTCACCGCCATCTTCCGGAGCATCCGCCGGATTGTATTTACCAAGTCTCGGTTCGACAATCTTGTCAGAGACGAACCAGCCGACCAGTGTCAATACGAATACACTTGCAGCAATAAAGAACCAGTTCATGGTCACATTCATCGTTTCTGCGTACGCCGGGTCGATTGTTGCCGCTGCGGCTGTACTCAATTCCGCAAGCATTACATCAGTACCGCTGATCAGAAGGTTTGCCGAGAAACCTGCCGATACCCCTGCGAATGCTGCAGCAAGACCCGCAATCGGGTGTCTGCCGAGTGCCAGGAATATGACTGCGCCGAGCGG
>DEQG01000125.1:10019-13006 GCA_002360325.1 Salinicoccus sp. UBA3372
GCTGCACTGATCAGTCCTGAATGTTCAGCCACACCGATACCGAGCATTGTCACAAGCACAACACCGAGCGGTGCGAAGTTGATGAAATTATCAGTCATAGTCGAGAATATGTAATTGATACCCTCTCCGTTGAGCAGATTCGTTACTGAAACCGTCTCTTCTTCACCAGGGTGTTCCACTGACACGCCCATACTTGCGAATAGCCACGACGCAAGCAGTGTCAAACCAGCCAGTATTGCGAATAATGTAACCGGATGAGGCAGTTTATTGCCCAGCCATTCTACAAAATCCAGGAACTTTTGGAAGAGACCTTTTTTGCTTCTACCATTTTCCATTCCATTCTTCCTCCTAAATGTTTAAAGTAATCTTAAAATAAAGACAACGCGTTATATTATAAATGGTTCTGGACATATTATCAAATGATTTTAAAACTATGTCGATAAATGAAAAAAGAGGCATGGCCGGAATTGGCCATGCCTCTTGCTTCAAATTTATATTAACCCATGTTCTTGACAAGTTCTTCACCGAACTCGGAACATTTCACTTCTTGTGCGCCATCCATCTGACGGGCAAAGTCGTACGTTACAACTTTTGAAGCGATTGTTTTTTCCATCGCTTTGGTGATCAGTTCTGCAGCTTCAGTCCATCCGATGTGCTCAAGAAGAAGTACACCTGAAAGGATGACTGATGAAGGGTTCACTTTATCCTGTCCTGCATACTTAGGCGCAGTACCGTGTGTCGCTTCAAAGATTGCATGTCCTGTTTCGTAGTTGATGTTCGCTCCCGGTGCAATGCCGATACCCCCGACCTGTGCAGCAAGTGCGTCGGAAATATAGTCGCCGTTCAGGTTCATCGTAGCAACTACGCCGAACTCTTTCGGACGCAGAAGGATCTGCTGAAGGAAGATGTCCGCAATTGCATCTTTGATGATGATTTTGCCTGCAGCTTCCGCTTCACCTTGTACTTTGTCCGCTTCCTCGCGGCCTTTTTCTTCAACGATTTTGTCATATTCTTTCCACGTGAATACTTTATCGCCGAATTCTCTTTCAGCAAGGTCGTAGCCCCAAGCTTTGAATGCACCTTCAGTGAACTTCATGATGTTACCTTTGTGCACTAAAGTTACAGAAGGACGATTGTGCTCGATTGCATAGTTTATTGCCGCACGTACGAGACGCTCAGTACCTTCTTTTGATACAGGTTTGATGCCGATACCTGAAGATTCAGGGAAACGGATGTTTTCAGATCCCATTTCACCCTGGATGAAATCGATCACTTTCTTAACATCTTCCGAGCCTTCCTGGAATTCGATACCTGCATAGATGTCTTCGGTGTTTTCTCTGAAAATGACCATGTCAGTATCTTCCGGACGCTTGACCGGTGAAGGTACACCGTCAAAATATCTTACAGGGCGAAGACATGTGAAAAGGTCCAGTTTCTGACGAAGTGCAACGTTCAGTGAACGGATGCCGCCGCCGATTGGTGTTGTAAGCGGTCCTTTGATTGCAATAAGGTATTCGTTGATTGCATCAAGCGTTTCCTGAGGCAGCCACTCACCTGTTTCATCAAATGCTTTCTGTCCTGCAAGAACTTCTTTCCATTCGATTTCTTTCTCGCCGTTGTATGCTTTTTCAACAGCGCCGTCCAATACTTTCTGTGCTGCGTTCCAGATATCCGGGCCTGTGCCGTCTCCGATGATGAATGGGATGACCGGTTTGTCTGGTACAGTCAAATTACCATTGTTAGTTGTGATTTTTTCGCTAGCCATAATTAATTTCCTCCAAATTATCTATTTTCGATTGGTTCGTATTTTCTGTCTGTGGCACCGATATACTCTGCTCTTGGTCTGATCAGTCTGTTATCTGCATACTGTTCTAAAATATGCGCAGTCCAGCCTGAAGCACGGCTTATTGCAAATATCGGTGTGAAGAGATCTGATTCAATGCCCATTGAGTGATATACGGTTGCACTGAAGAAGTCAACGTTAGGCAGAAGGCCTTTCTCTTCTTTAACGATCTCAGCGATTCTTTTTGAGATGTCAAACAGCTCGCTGTTGCCGCTTTCGTCTGTCAATTTCCTGGACATATCTTTTAAATATTTCGCACGAGGGTCACCTTCTTTGTAGACTCTGTGCCCCATCCCCATGATTTTTTCTTTGTTTTCAAGTTTCTTTTGAATGTAGCTGTCCGTTTTATCAAGTGTACCGATATCTTTCAGCATCGCCATCACCTGTTCGTTTGCACCGCCGTGAAGCGGGCCTTTAAGGGCGCCGATCGCCGCAGTGACACCGGAGTATACATCCGATTCAGTCCCGACACAGACACGTGCTGTGAATGTTGAAGCGTTCAGCTCATGGTCTGCATGCAGTACGAGCACTTTATTCATCGCTTCAATTTCTGTATCTGTCGGCTCTTCACCGTTCAGCATATACAGGAAGTTCGCTGCATATGTCAGTCCTTCTTTAGGTTTCACAACATTCTTGCCATTGCGCAGACGTGCAAATGCTGCAACAAGCGCAGGCAGCTGTGCGAGTATGCGCATCGCTTTCTGCTGTGACGCCTCCAATGATTTGTCTTCAGCATTTTCATCATAGTGGGCCGTCAGTGAAAGTCCTGTTCTGACTGCCGACATAGGATGTACTTTATCAAGCGGGTATAATTCAAAATGCTTATAAATGTTGTCATCCAAAGACATCAGATCAAACAGTTCTTTATTTAATGCTTCCAGCTCCTGTTCATTCGGCAGCTTATCGTTCCATAACAGATAAACCACTTCCTCAAACAGTGCATTTTCAGCAAGATCATCAATTTCATAACCACCATAAGTCAATTGTGAACCAATGATTGAACTGATCTTTGAATTAGCAACAACTACCCCTTCTAAACCTTTGTTCTCAGGCATTTTAAATCCTCCTCTAAATTACTATAGAAATATTTATAGTTTCTCTTATTATATCAAAGAATAAGATATTGTGAATAATTCAATATAAT
>DEQG01000036.1:0-3666 GCA_002360325.1 Salinicoccus sp. UBA3372
ATAATAATTTTATAATGCGAAAATCACGAAGGAGGAGAGCCAGTGACTCTAATTCACTTCGCCATACTGTTACCTATAATTGCCGCAGTATTTATCGGCGTTTTATACAGGTATTACAAAGATGTGCACCTCGGTTGGTTTGTTCTGCCGGTTCCGGTATTCATCGCTATTTATTTATTCACTTTAATTCCAACCGTGAGCAGCAACCAGGTAATCTTTGAATCAATGCAGTTCATGCCGAGAATCGGTATGAATTTTGATGTTTACATAGATGGTCTGAGTCTATTATTCGCGATTTTGATATCGGGAATCGGCGCTCTGGTCGTTTTGTACTCCATCGGCTATCTGTCGCACAACGAAAAACTCGGTAATTTCTATGTTTACCTGCTCATTTTTATGACAGCCATGCTGGGTGTAGTTCTGAACGATAATGTTCTCATGCTTTACCTTTTCTGGGAACTCACATCAATATCCAGCTTTCTTCTCATTGCCTATTGGTTCAACAGGGAACGTTCGATATACGGCGCTCAAAAATCGATGTTGATCACAATGTTCGGTGGGTTTCTGATGCTGGGCGGTTTCATCTCTCTCAGCCTGATTACGGATACATTCAGTATCAGGAGCATGATGGAACAGATGCCGGCAATCCAGGAAAGTCCGCTTGCACCACTCGCAATCATCCTTATCCTTTTTGGTGCTTTCACCAAGTCAGCCCAGTTTCCATTCTATGTCTGGCTTCCGGATGCCATGGAGGCGCCGACACCGGTCAGTGCATACCTGCATTCGGCAACGATGGTCAAGGCAGGACTGTATCTGGTCGCAAGATTTACACCTCTGTTCGCTTTTTCCGAACTGTGGGTCTGGACCATTTTGCTCGTCGGTCTGATCACTCTCGTATGGGCGGCGTTCAATGCTGTCAAACAGGATGACCTGAAGGCAGTGCTTGCCTTTTCGACCGTTTCACAGCTCGGCCTGATCATGTCGCTGCTCGGCATTGGTGCTCTAGGTGTACACAGCGGTGCATCGGAGCAGATTTTCACAATCGCCATCGTTGCAGCAGTATTTCATCTGATCAACCACGCAACTTTCAAAGGTGCACTGTTCATGATCATCGGCATCGTCGACCATAAAACCGGCACAAGAAGCCTGAAACGTCTCGGCGGTCTCGTAACCATCATGCCGATATCATTTACAATGACTCTGATAACATCGCTGTCGATGGCCGGAATACCTCCGTTCAACGGTTTTTTGTCCAAGGAATTATTCCTGGAGGCAATGTTCTCCATCAGTGAAGCCGACTTCAGCGTACTGGCAGACGTGAGCGTACTGTTCCCGATCCTTGCCATTGTGGGCAGTATCTTTACATTAGTATATTCAGTCATTCTGATCAGGGGCATCTTCCTAGGCAAGACACAGCCGCAAACACCGAAGGAGCCGAGGGAAGCACCGCCGCTGATGCTGATTTCACCAATTTTTCTGACCGTCCTCGTCATCGTATTCGGTCTGTTCCCGAACATGCTTTCCGGGACCATCATCGATCCGGCTGCAATGGGCATACTGAACACGACAGAACCGCTCAATACGGAAATCTCCCATTGGCACGGCTGGGATTCACCTGCGTTATGGGCGACTGTCGCCATAGTCGTCATCGGTGCATTGATGTATTTATTCAGAAATACATGGATGCCGGTGTACAGGCTCGGCAGCAAAACATTCACGATCAATCATTTATACGATCAGGGGCTGATATACAGCAGACTCGGCGCAGAAAAAATCACGGACGGATACATGAGCGGCTATATCCGTTCATATCTGGTCTATATTTTCGCCGGATTTGCCGTACTTGCCGTCATCACCATGATCAATACGGATATGACCTTCGACTGGGATACCGTCTCGGCGATCACCATTCCGGAAGTTGCAATCATGCTGATCATTCTCGCTGCACTCATCACCATTCTGGTCACCTCATCAAGGATGGTATCGATCATCATGTTAAGTGTCATCGGGTTCTCCCTGTCACTGCTGTTTGTATTTTTCCGTGCGGTGGACCTTGCATTGACACAGCTTGCGGTTGAGGCGATCATCACGTCACTGTTCCTGCTCGCGTTTTTCCATCTGCCGAAAAGTGCACGTCACGAGGAACGCAGAAGGTTCAGGCTGAACAACATGATCATTTCTGTTGCGGTCGGGGGCATATCCATCATTTTCGGAATCGCCGCATATTCGAACAGACTGTTTGACTCGATCAGCCAGTTCTATATCGATAATGTATACGACCTCGCTTCAGGCGGCAACATGGTCAACGTCATACTTGTCGATTTCCGTGGAATGGATACTTTATTTGAAACACTGGTCTTCGGACTTGCAGGTCTTGGAGTATTCATTCTGCTCAGACTCAGAGTAAACAGGAAAGGAGAGAATGAATTTGAAGAGCACGCTTAAGAAACTCGGTTACGCCAAAGTCCATAAGCAGATGAATGATGTCTTTCTCAAATACACTGCCAAAGTCGTATTTCTGATCATCATCACATTTTCTATCAATCTATTCTTCTCCGGACACTACTCGCCGGGCGGCGGATTCGTCGGCGGACTCCTTGCGGCGGCCGCAATCGTACTTCTGCTGCTTGCATATGATTTGAAAACGATCAATAAGATGATCCCTTTTGATCATAAATGGCTGATTGCACTCGGACTCACACTGTCATTCTTGGTTCCGCTTGTGCTGATGATTTTCGGACAGCCGTTCTTTACTCATCAGGCGTTCCATCTTGAACTGCCGATCTTCGGCGAAGTGCCGATACACTCAGCAGTATTCTTTGACGTCGGTGTCTACATCACTGTCGCGGCGACAACGCTGCTGATCATCACTTTACTCGCAACGGAACAGGCAATGTCGGACAGCGAAGGGGCGGACAGAAACTGATGGAAATTCTCGTAATTGTTCTGGCAGGCATTCTCATCGGCGCCTCTGTCTATCTCATGCTGTCGAAAAGCCTTTTGCGCATAATTATCGGTACGGGCGTTCTCAGCCACGGCATGCTGCTCATGCTGCTCACAATGGGCGGACTGAAACGGGGCGGCATACCGGTGCTGGATGACAGTGTCCAATCCTACGTCGATCCCCTGCCGCAGGCGATGCTGCTGACCGTCATCGTCATCACCTTTGCACTGACCGCCTATATGCTGGTCATTGCAATCCGTGTTTATAAAGAGCTGGGCACAGACAACGTCGAAAATATGAAAGGAGTGCCTAGAGATGATGACTGATATTTTACCTTTACTGCCAGTACTCATACCGGTCATTGCAGGAATAGTGATGCTCTTTACAGGGAGGCGCAACGTCTACCTTCAAAGAGTCATCGCATCGGTCACCGGACTGATACTTGTCATCCTGTCGATTGTGACGATCATTTATATCGCCGGCAGCGGCATGGCGGTGACACATGTCGGTAACTGGAATGCACCGTATGGTATCAGCTTGGTCATTGATATGCTGGCTGCACTTCTGCTCTTCGGCACCGCCATGGTGACGTTCACAGTCGTTGTGTTTTCATTCCAGTCCATCGGTGTCGCAAGAGAGCGCTACTTTTATTACCCGATGGTCATGTTCATGATCACCGGCGTGAACGGCGCTTTCGTCACAGGTGATATATTCAACATGTT
>DEQG01000036.1:3827-8382 GCA_002360325.1 Salinicoccus sp. UBA3372
TGAATATGGCGGACATACACCAGAAACTGTCCGCATTCGAAGGTGATGCAGCCATTCTGACGATCATCGCGGCAGTCATGCTGTTCGTCTTTGCAACTAAAGCCGGACTGTTTCCATTCTACTTCTGGCTGCCGGGGTCATACTTTGCACCGCCGATTCCGATCATGGCACTCTTCGGTGCACTGCTGACGAAAGTCGGCGTCTATGCAATTGCCAGGACATATTCGCTGTTCTTCACAGACAATATCGGATTCACACACCAGATGCTCCTGTTCCTGGCAGTACTGACCATCGTCATGGGCTCTATCGGCGCACTCGCATACACCGATATGAAAAAGATCATCATCTACAACATACTGATCGCAATCGGTGTCATCACCGCCGGATACGCAATGATGGACGAAGCAGGCACAATCGGTGCCACGTACTATCTGATACATGACATCATCATAAAAGCCGGACTGTTCTTCCTGATCGGCTTCATCATATACAGAACAGGCGAAAGCGACATCAGCAGACTCGGCGGACTGATCAAGATCCACCCCGTCGTCGGCTGGACATTTTTCATCGCCGCCCTGGGCATTGCGGGTGTTCCCCCGCTGTCAGGATTTTACGGTAAACTGTTCATTACAGAATCACTCATCGACAACGGCTACGTCATCTCAGCAATTATCGTACTCCTGTCGAGCCTTGTCGTGCTGTACTCGGTCATGCGCATATTCATCTCGGTATTCTGGGGCGAAAGCATGGACTTTTCAAAATTAAAACCGATCAGCTATGATAAGCTGCTCTTCTCATCATTCGTGATGATCGCACTTGTTGTAATACTCGGTTTCGGCGCAGATATCTTCTACCCGGTCTTTGAAAGTGCGGCACAGTCATTGTACGATCCGGCAAGTTATTCTGGTTACCTGTTGGAGGTGGAATAAATGGCAATGCAGATTATGATTAATATCACACTCGCTTTCATATGGGTACTGATCGTTTCCGACCTTTCCCTCGGCAGTTTATTATGGGGATACATCATCGGGATCATCCCGATATATATCATCAGAAGATTTCTGCCGGGGCGGTTTTATCTGGTCAGGGTATACTATGTGATAAAGCTTATCCTCGTCTTTGCCAGGGAACTGATAAAGGCAAACTATGAACTCACAAAGATTGTCGTCAGTCCCAAAATAGACATCCATCCGGGGTTCTTTGCATACCCGTGTGAACTTGAGGAAGAATGGGAAATCGCCTTGATTTCCGCACTGATTTCTCTCACACCCGGAACATTGATCGTTGCCATTTCCGATGACTATTCAACAATCTATATACACGGCATCAACGCACTTGATGTCGATAAAGAGATTGCGACGATCAAAAACGGCTTTGAAAAACTGATTCAAGAGGTGGGCAGACCATGACTACATTTTTGAATATTGTCGTCATCATCAGCACCATAATATTTGCGCTGTCGCTCATCGGCCTCGCCTACCGCATCATCGTCGGTCCGTCGCTTCATGATAAAATCGTCGCTCTGGATGCTTTTGGCATAATGCTCATGGGAGTGATCGCATTGACCGCAATCACTTTGGGATCGATATATTTCATACCGATCATACTGCTCATCGGTACACTGTCATTCCTGTCGACCATCGCCTTCTCGAAATATCTGGAAAGGAATGTGATTATAGATGATGATAGAGATAATGATGAATAGTATCATCGCTCTTTTCCTGATTGGCGGAACGGTGATGAGCGCGCTCGCAGTCATCGGCATCCTCAGACTGCCGGACATGTATTCCCGTCTGCACGCAACAACGAAAAGCACGACGCTCGGCGTCATCATGATCATGACGGGCGCGTTCCTCTACTTCTGGTATGTGGAAGGCCTGATCGAGACGAACCTGCTGCTCGGCGCACTGTTCATACTGATTACTGCGCCCGTGTCGAGCCACCTGCTGTCGAGAAGTGCATTCCACGCAGATGTCAAACCTTATAAGCTGACGGTGCTGAACGACCTGAAAAGAGATGAAACCAATCCGAACGCAGAAAATGATCCGGAGAGGGATCTCGTCGAATAGAACCATATATAAAATAAAAAGCTCACGGGGCGGAATGACCGATCTGGCCATTCTGCCCCGTGAGCTTTTTTATTCGCATTTTTAATCGTAATCGTAACTTTTTCCAAATTCCTTCAGCCGTTTCTTTTCCCTCTCTGCATCCATTGCATCTCCGAGTTCATCCACAGTGCTTTCACTGCACATCGGTACATGCGAACGGTATGCTGAACGGTTGATTGCAAGTCCGGCAAGCGGTGCTGTTATAAAGATGAATATTATCGCCAATAACAATTTGAAATTGAAATTGCCCTGGTCGATCAGAAAGAACAGCACCGCGCCGGTCATGATTGACATCACACCGAGTGTCGAACTTTTACCCGCTGCGTGCATTCTGCTGTAAACGTCACGCAGTCTCAATATGCCTATTGCACTCAGCAGGACAAGAAGCGACCCCGTCAATACGAACAGGCTGACCACCATCTCAGTTATTGTCAATGATATCACCCTTTTCAATGAATTTTGACATTGTTATCGTACCGACGAAGCCGATGATGGCGACGACCAATGCGATATCTGCATAGACGACCGTCTCATGAAGCATCATGACCATACCGATGATCGCAACCAGCATCATGCCGAGTGTATCCAGAGCCATTATACGGTCACTGGTCGTCGGGCCGAGAATCGCCCGCACGAGCGCAAGAAGCAGTGATATTGAAGTCATGACCAGTGCTATATTTAATATGATATCGAACATTATCTCGTCACCTCCATAATCGCCTTTTCAAATGAACCTTTAATATCTGCAACCATTTCATCTCTGTCGTCAACATCAAGCGCATGGACGAAAATCGTCCTGCCGTCTGCTGAGAAATCCATCGATACGGTACCCGGCGTCAGTGTAATCAATGCCGCGAGTGTCGCAATTTCAATTTCAGTCTCCAGGTTAGTGTCGACTGCAATGATGCCAGGATGGTTATCAAGACGCGGCTTGATGACCACTCTCACGACATCGATATTCGCTTTGATCAATTCCCTTAAAAACAGCAGCATCAGTTTTATAAAGGCGTAGACTCTTCTGAAATAAAAATCGAACTCGAAAAACCTTCTGAGTATGAACAATAGGACTACACCGAGTATGAATCCGAAAAGGAACGTACTCATCAAATAACTGTCCTGCAGAAACATCCAGATGACTGCAATCAATAAGTTGACCATAAATTGAAATACCATATTATCTACTCCTTAAGTACCGCATCTACATAGTTCGACGGCTCTAGAATCTGTTCTGCAATATGAAGTGAATATGCAAATACCGGTTCCGCTGCAAAACCGAGTACAAGTGAAAATGCAACGAGCGGTGCAATAGGTATCAATAACTTTGTGACAGAAGTACGATACTGCTTCCCGGTGAGTCTATTCTCCCCCCAGAACACATAGCCGAAGATCTTCATCATTGAGAACAGTGTCAGCAGGCCGACCAGCAGTGCGACTGCGGCGATGATCCACTGACCTTCCTGGAAACCGGATAAGATAATCGGAAACTTACTGAAAAATCCTGAAAGCGGCGGAATGCCTGCAAGGGAAATTGCAGCGATGAAAAATCCCCATGTCAGGGCAGGATGTGATTTTATCAGTCCGCCCATCTCTTTAATATCCGTAGTTCCGGTAATTTTTTCAGTCGCGCCGGCCAGCAGGAACAGTGCTGTTTTGACGAACATATGGTGGACGATATAGAATATCGCCCCGGCCACCGCAAGCGGTGTAAATATCCCGAGCCCCATCACCATATAACCCACCTGGGAAATGATGTGGTAGGATAAAATCCGTTTGAAGTCGAACTGCGACACCGCCCCGAGTACCCCGAAGAACATCGTCAATCCGGCCACAACCGTAATCAGTCCTTTATGTGTAAACAGCGGTTCATGATAGAAAATCAGCGTAAATGAACGTATGATCGCGTAGATGCCCACTTTCGTGAGCAGCCCGCCGAACAATGCCGCAATCGCGGCCGGCGGTCCGTAATAAGACCTCGGCAGCCAGAAGTATAAAGGAAATAAAGCACCCTTCGAACCGAAAACGATAAAGAACATTACCGCAATGACGGTCAATATTCCTGGCTGTCCAAGTTCTGCCACGCGCTCTGACAGCTGCGCCATGTTCACAGTACCTGTAATGGAATACAGCCAGGCGACTGCCATGACGAACAATGCTGATGCAAAGACGTTCAGTATGACATACTTGAATGATTCCCTCAGCTGATATTTTGAGCCGCCGTTAACGATCAGTACATATGAAGATAACAGCATGACTTCAAAGAATACGAACAGGTTGAATATATCACCTGTCAGAAATGCGCCGTTCACGCCCACAAGCAGAAAGAAGTAGAATGGGTAGAAATAAAACTTCTCACGCTTTTCAGATATCGTGCCGAAGGCGAAGAACAGACATGCGGCTGCAAGTATGCTCGTAATCAGCAGCATCAGTGCCGCAAAGTTGTCCAGCAC
>DEQG01000036.1:8449-13342 GCA_002360325.1 Salinicoccus sp. UBA3372
TCGAGTATGATCGTATCCTGGTATGCAAGAAATGTCAGATATACCGATATGCCTATTAATGCCAGCACACTGAAGGCACTGATGATTTTTTGTAATCTGGAGCTTTTCGCAAAAAATATAAGTATTGTACCTGCGAGAAATGGTAATAGTATGGGTATAATGATTAAATTACTCATCTTTAGCTCCTCTCAACTGTTGTAGATCCAATGTGCCGTGATCCTGATAAATCCTGTATGCCAGCACAAACATGAATGCCGTGATTGCAAAGTTGATGACAATCGCTGTCAGGATCATTGCCTGAGGCAGCGGATCGGTATAATTTTCAACTTCAAGAGATATCACCGGCGGTGCTCCGGTCTGAAGACCGGCCATTGTGAGCAGCAGCAGGTGGACGCTGTGGGACAGCATTAAAGTTCCAAAAAGAACTCTGATGATGCTGTTGGAGAGCATCAGATATACAGATGTGCCGAAAATGACACCGATGACTATAGACATCACTATCTCCATTAAGAATCATCCTCCACTACTGTCAAAATTAATGTCATGGCCGTACCGACAACAACAAGATATACGCCGAGATCAAAAATCAGCGCTGTCGTCAATTCCACTTCTCCGAATATCGGAATATGGAAGTAATCGAAGTACTGCTTTAAATACTGGTCTCCGGCAATCATGGATATGATACCGGTAGATGCAGCAAGCAGCAGACCGATTCCCATAAAATAAGTGTAGTTGAAAGGCAGTGCTTTTTTAATCGTCTGAAGGCCGAACACCAGGTACAGCATCAGAATCGCAATCGCCGTCATCAGTCCGCCGATGAAACCGCCCCCCGGTTCATTATGTCCGGAAAAGAATATATACAGTGAAAATGTGACGACGACAATGACAATCAATCTGATAAATACGCGGAACATCATATCATTGGGTTTATTCATCATACGTCATCACTCTCCCCTAATCTTAATTTGATCATTGAAATGACTCCGAATGCTGCGATTGCCATCACGAGCACCTCAAGCATCGTATCCAGTCCACGGAAGTCGACCAGAATAACGTTGACCACGTTGTATCCGCCCGCTAAAACCTTGGAATTTTCCAGATAATATTCAGCAATCGTCGAGAATGGAACAATCTGTCCAAACGTAAATGCACTGATCGAAACGAATGTGACCATCAGTCCTGCGCCAATAGCAACGATGAGATTGACTGCTTTCGTCAGCGGCGTGATATCCTCTTTGGCCAAGTTCGGCAGGTGATAGAATACTGCCATGAACATGATGACCGATACCGTCTCTACCATCAGCTGCGTCAGTGCAAGGTCAGGCGCTCTGAATACCATGAAGATGAACGCCACCAGGAATCCTGCGAAACCAGCCAGAATGATTCCTGTCATACGGCTTCTCACCGCAGGCAGTATGATGACCGAGATGAGCAGCACTGCCAGTATCAGGTACATATAAGGCTGGATATGGCTCGTGTTATCCAGGCTGAATTGGAATGCATCGAATCTGAACATCGTATAGAACATGAGCAGCACGATGAACCCGACCATATATGCGATATAGTCACGGAGCAGACCTGTCATCTGAATGCGTGTAATCCACTGTGAGCCGCTGATCAGACCGTCATAGCCGTAGTCATATATCGTCGTCATGATATCCTGTTCATTCTGATAGATGCCGAGTTTCGACCATTTGTCCATCGTCATATAGAGAATCGTTCCTATGATTACAACGCCGATCGTCATCGTCAGTTCAAGATTGATGCCGTGCCAATGGTAAATCTCCACAGCGAAATTTGTTCCTTCACTCAGTATGCCCGGCAGTATCGACATCATTGCAGGCTCTATGACAGTGTACGCAAGTATGTTCGGGAATATGCTGATTGCCAGCACTGCAAGCACAAGTATGATCGGACTGATCAGCATACCGATTGGTGCTTCGTGCACTTTCTTGACCGGCAGCATATCAGGCTTGAATTTACCTCTGAAAGTCCTGAAGAAGATGATCGCACTGTAGGTGAATGTGAAAATACTCGCCACCCAGGCAATCACAGGCAGTATCAGACCGATTGTGCCGCCGCTCCACATATCATACTGGGCAACATTCGTAATCCCGGTAAAGAACAACTCCTTCGACAGGAAACCGTTGAACGGCGGCAGACCCGCCATCGCTGCCAGCCCGATCACTGAAAGCGTTGCCGAAATCGGCATGATCGTCATCAGACCGCCCAGTTTCCTTATATCTCTTGTGCCTGTTTCATGGTCTATGATGCCTGCAACCATGAAGAGGCTCCCTTTAAATGTTGCGTGGTTGATCAGATGGAAGACTGCGGCAAGAATTGCCGTCGTATATAATGCATTATCACCATCCATATAATAGAAAGCGGCCGAACCCGCACCGAGCAGACTCATGATCATACCCAGCTGACTGATCGTTGAGAAGGCGAGTATCGCCTTCAGATCTTTTTGTCGGAGTGCCGATAAGCCGCCCCAGAGCATTGTGAAAATACCGAATGAGGTGATGATCCAGAACCATTCCGCGCCTCCGCCGAATACCGGCGTCATCCTTGCCACAAGATAAATACCCGCCTTGACCATCGTTGCCGAGTGCAGGTAGGCACTGACCGGTGTTGGCGCTTCCATTGCATCCGGAAGCCAGATGTGGAAAGGGAACTGCGCAGACTTTGTGAACGCTCCGACCAGCACCAGGATCATTGCCGGTAAAAACAGCTCATGGTTCAAAATGACGTCGGAACCGGCGATCATTTCCCTGATGCTGAATGTTTCAGCCATGACGTAAAGGAGTGAGAATCCCCCGAGCATCGTCAGGCCGCCGAATACTGTCACGTACATCGACTTCTGTGCCCCGTATACGGAGGCGTCCTTCGTGTACCAGTAACTGATCAGCAGTGCAGAGGAAATACTTGTGACTTCCCAGAAAACATAGAGGACGATGATATTATCTGAAAGCACGACGCCCAGCATCGCACCCATGAATAACAATATGTATACGTAAAAATGATTCAGCCGTTCTTTCTTACCCGCCAGATAATAGATCGAATACAGAATGACCAGTGTCCCGATTCCCGTAATGAGCAATGCAAACAGCAGACTCAGTCCGTCTACGTATAAATCGAAATTGATGCCGAGTGACGGCACCCATTCAAATCTTTCCGTCACTGCCTGTCCATCCGATGTAGCCGATAAGTATGACAGGAAGTAGATGAAGAGCACGAGCGGCACAAATATTACGAACCAGCCCGTGTGGATTTTTCTTAAGTATTTAAATAAAAATGGTACAAGTATTGCAAAAAGAAAGGGTACAAGTACCGCAATATGTAATAAAGTCATGTTCCATCCCCCGATATTTCTGATAAATGATCAACGTTTCCCCGTTTAAGAAAATAAATATTTCAAACTAAAAAAGGAGTGCATGCCAAAAAAGACATAGCTATGCCTTGGTGACAGACTCCTCCTAAAACCATTATTTCCATTTGATTCGTTCAATTGTGAATTTTCAGTTAAAGACGCCTGAATTTAATGATGTTTTTCTTATAGAAGTAATCATAACAAAAATAAAGCGCTTTTGTACACTTTAAAACAACTAATTAGTGTAATATATCACCATTGATGTCGATTATCAAGTTTAGAAAACAAATAATATATTTATCTTTTCTTCTTGACGGCCATCGTGCACCTTGAAACACATGTCAAATTATCATCTTCATCAGTAATATCTATTTCCCACACCTGTGTACTCTTTCCTTTGTGTCGCATTGTTGCTGTTGCATATATCAGGCCGTTCCTGACCGTACGCAGATGATTCGCATTGATTTCCATGCCAAAAGTAATCTCATCTTCCGCAATCAGCCTTGATGCTCCGACAGAAGCGGCGGTTTCAGCCAGGACCACATTGGCACCGCCGTGGATAAATCCTTTCGTCTGATGGACTTTGGGCGTGATGGGCATGGACATCACCATATGCCCTTCAGATTCACTGACCACTTTGATATCCAGAAATTCAAGCAGGTTTGATGGTTCATTCTGCGTCATATCAGATCACCCTCCACAGCTTTGATGACCGATCTGATCAATACGCCTGTAGCACCTTTCGGACCGTAGGCGTTACTTCTCGAACGTGTGCCGGTGCCGGCAATATCAAAGTGCGCCCACGGACTGCCGTTGACGAACTGCCGGATGAAGCCGGCAGCGAATGAAGCACGTCCCGGCTTTTCGACGTGGTTCGTCAAATCGGCCACTTTTGAAGATTTGAGCGAACGCTCTTCCTTATCTCCGAGCGGCAGTCTCCATAATTCATCGCCGACCTGCTCGGACAGGTCGAAAATCGGTGCCGTAAGTTCCTGGTCTTTATTTGTAAATACGCCCGTACGTTCACTGCCTATTGCCGCAATCACTGCACCGGTCAGTGTCGCAAAGTCCATGATGATTCGCGGTGAGTACTGGGATGCATGGAAGACCGCGTCACCGAGCACAAGTCTGCCTTCGGCATCGGTGTTTTTCACTTCCACAGTCTGACCGCTCAGCGAAGTGAAGACATCATCCGGCTTCATGGCGTTGCCGCTGATCATGTTTTCTGCCAGCACGACAGTCGCGACGACATGGGCCGGCAGTTTCATTTCAACGATGCCCTGGATCATGCCGATGACATTGGCTGCGCCGCTCAAGTCATACTTCATGCCCGGCATGCCGGTCTTGCTTTTGATCGAGTAGCCGCCCGAGTCATATGTAATGCCTTTGCCGACCAGTGCGACCGGTTTGATGTCATGCGCATCCGGGTGGCGGTATTCCACCGTGACGAGACGGGGTTTATTTTCAGATGCCTTGCCGACTGCCGTAATCAGACCGTAGCCTTCATCACTCAGATCGAACTC
>DEQG01000036.1:13416-16560 GCA_002360325.1 Salinicoccus sp. UBA3372
GTCATATAGTTCGGCGGTGTTTCTGAAATGTCCCTTGCGCTGTTCACGCTGCGCCCGATGATCATTCCTTTCGTGACGTCCGCCTCGACCGGCAGCATTGAAGTGACCGTCAGTTCGAACGACTCAAGAAACGGTTTTTCTTCACGGTGTTTTTTTCCGGTATACTCATAGACGCTGACGTGGGACATGTAGCCGATTGCTTCAGCAGTCTGCCCGGCGCCGCCGAATGTTTCAAACAACAGCTGGGCACTTGTCTCATCATTGTTTTTCAAGTGCTGGAAAAGCCTGCCGAATACTTTATGCATCTTATGGCTGGTCATATCCTGGCGTTTACCGAGACCGATTGCAATGATTTTTTTGACCTCGGTCTGTATCGTCACGCCTGTCGATGTGATTTCACCAAATTTGGTGGATAACACTTTTTCTTTCACCAGTTCTTCAAGCACACCATTCAATAATGAATCCACATCATCAAAATTACTCAAATCGTGCAGATTATCAGGCAGCCCGATGATGATCGGTTCATGTGATAATTCATATCTGTCCAAATACTTAATATTCATTGCTACTCTCCCCTTTAAAACATTTTATATCCCGCATTTCTTAAAAATCTGATGGTGAATCCGGCCAGGATGACCCCTATAAAACCGCTGCCAAGCATGAGTATGTTCGGCAGATCCAGACCTGCAATGCCCTCATACGCCGCCCGGAACGACTGCGTCGGGTTTGTCAGGTAACTGAAAGTGGATATTCCGTCCATCAGCAGTATGATGATGAATGGGTAGACGACCACCATGAGCCAGGTTGTTTTCAAGATCATATTCAGGATGAAACTGATACCGTAGAATAAGACGAAAAATAAAATCATCGAGATGATCAGTTGGATAATGATTGCCACGTTTTTAACCTCCAAAAAAATAAGCATGGGCAAGAAAGCGCCCATGCCTGTTCATTACTTTTTATAAAAATTTACCTTTGGAATAAGCGAGGAACGGCCCGCCGATCTTGAAAATCGCTCTCGTATCGACGACTCGTTTTAAGAATGCTGCTCTCGCGCCTTTAACTTCACGGCCGAATGCAATACCGATTCCTTCGTCAGAGCCCAGGGAACATACAGTACCTTTGTCATCAAAAGTGAATGTTTCCAGTCTGTCGCCATTCAGTTTGTTTTTGATATTTTTAGCAGTCAGGTCGCCCAGCTGCATCGCAATCTGTGCCGTTGTCGGATGCGGTCTTGCATTTTCGCCTTCACCGTTCATCACTGCTGCAACGTCGCCGATCACGAAAATATTGTCATAGCCGTCGATTGTCAGGTCAGGATTAGTCACGATACGTCCGCGTTTAACGCCTTCGAATGACTCTTCCATCAGTCTGTTGCCTCTGACCCCTGCTGTCCAGATGACACTGCTTGCTTCAAGCTGTGTTTCTTCGTCATCCACTTTAACGACAAAACCTTTGTCGTTCGCAGCAACGATCGGCGTACCGATTTTGAACTCGACGCCTTTGCTTTCAAGGAAATCAACTGCATACTGTGTCAGTTCATCACTGAACATAGGCAGCATTGACGGTGCCGCTTCAACACAAGTGATTTTGACATCGTCATAGTCGATATTGTGCTGTTTCGCCAGCTCAGGAATGCTTTCGATCAGTTCACCTAAAAATTCAACACCTGTAAATCCGGCGCCTCCGACAAGAATTGCCAGGTCGCGCGGGTCGTTGGACGTTTTATAGTTGATGAAGTTTCTTTCGATTTCCTGACGCGCCTCAACTGCCGTCTGCGGGCTTGTGATCGTTTCGGCATACTGATCCATGCCTTCGATGCCGAATGATTCACTTTCAAATCCTAATGCAACGACCAGGATGTCATATTCAAATTCACCCTGGTTTGTTTCTACACGCTGTTCATCACGGTGGATGGCAGTCACTTCTGCCGGTACAAATCTGACTTTTTGAGTATTGATCACTTTAGTAATCGGATATGTAGCTTCTTCCCAGTGGATTGTTCCTGCTGCGACCTGATGGAGCCATGTCGCTTCATAGTGATACTCATTCTTGTTGATCAGAGTGATATCAGCATCCTGGAAGCCCAATGTTTTCTGCAGTCTGCTCACAGTTGTCAATCCAGCGTAACCTGCTCCGAGTACAAGAATTTTCTTTCTCTCAAAACTCATAATAATTGTCACCTTTTCCTCATAAATTATATTAGATATATCTACATCATAAATAAGACCGCTAATATTAATATCATTATTAATATTAGCGATTTATCTCACATATTTCAAGAGTTTTTGATAATTAATTAACAATCTCCCGGAGCGCCTGCATTTGTCTTAGTTCTGAATGACGCGCCGCACCCGCAGGAAAGTGATGCGTTCGGGTTGTCGATCGTAAATCCTCCGCCCATGAGCGACTGCTTAAAATCGATTACAGTGCCGTCGATGACTGGTGAATCATACTTGTCCACAAGGACTTTCACACCATGAAACTCATACTCTTCATCGTTTTCACTTTTTTCTATCTCTGCTGCCATACCGTAAGTCAGGCCTGTACAGCCGCCGCCCTGGACTTTGAATCTTAAAAATCCTTCAGGCATGTCGTTCTGCTCAAGCATATCCTTCACTTCGTAAGCTGCACTTTCTGTGAGTTCAATCTGAGTCATATTATCTTCCTCCATTGTTTATATTATATAAGAAGTTATTTTACAGCTCAAACTTTATATCTATATTAAAAAATCGTATTGGTCTTCTATTGACTGTTGTTTTTCAATCTGTTTATAAATTTTTATCAGCAGATCGGGAGCAGACTGTGCACCGACGAGCTGCCCGTTCACGATGGCAAATGTCGCCTTGCTGCATATACCGCAATTGTTGGTACACTCATAATCTAACACATCCACGTCGCCATCTGCATCTAATTGTCTGTATACTTCATCAGAGCCCTTCTGCATATTCGCATTGCAGAATTCGACAAGGTTCATCGGGTACATATCCGTCCCTCCTTCGTTCAAAAATAAAAAAACCGTTGGAACACTGAGTCCCAACGATCGGTTTAGAATACTTGTTCAACTTCAACGAACCCTGGCACTTCTTCGAGCATTGCTCTTTCAATACCTGCTTTAAGTGTAATTGTTGAACTTGGGCATGT
>DEQG01000076.1:0-216 GCA_002360325.1 Salinicoccus sp. UBA3372
CGGTCACTGAAGACCACTGAAACCCTGGTTTTCAGTGGTTCTTTAAATTGGGTGCTTTCAGCTTCCATATTTAATATTCGATTGTATTCTCTCAAGTGTACCGAGTATACTGAGCGCCGCAAGGGCGCTCGTTTTCGGGTTTTCAGGGAGGGGTTCATTTTTAATCGTTAATTGCGCTTCGCCGAAATCGCCGGAAAGTTTGATTTGATGTATATT
>DEQG01000076.1:278-8287 GCA_002360325.1 Salinicoccus sp. UBA3372
TCCTGCCAGGGACAGAATGATGGAGATATTCATGTTTTTAGGGAATTTTTCAATGGCTTCAAATGCTTTGCCTTCGAAGACCGTCGTCTCTTCTGTGACTTTCTCTTCTGTTAATGAATGGGCCGGTTTTCTTGTCGTCAGCTCCACACTGTCCAGATTGCCGTGCGACTTTGCATTTTGAATCAGGTCGAGCCCGCCGATGGCACCGGACGGCAGATGCAGCTGATGATTATATTTTTCGGTCAGTCCACTGACTTCAGCAAGCAGTTTTTCATCCACCAGGGCGCCGACACTGATCAGCATCACATCTTTTTTCTTCAGAACCTCCGGCAGCAGAGCTTGTACCGTCTGGACGTTTGCCGCTTCAACTACCATATCGATATCGGATGATAGAAATTCAGCAGAGTCCGTATACAATCTCACATCGTATTCAGCTTCAAGCGTCCGGTATTTCTCTCTGTTTCTCACCAGAATGTTTTTGATATTCAGTGCAGGATGGTTTTCTTTATTAATCTTCTTCAATAAATACTGGCCGATTGCACCAGAGCCGATTAAACCTATATTCATGATATCTCCTCCCCATGCATACTTTAAATATAATTTTAGAGGTTAATGATGATGTTTACAATAAACGGCATTTATTTCATCAGAAACGGGCTTTTATCCTTTAATTTCATTTGGAGTAAAAACTTCTGTAAATGAGGCAAAGTGAGCTGATACATACTAATGGAAATGAAAACACCCGCCAGACCAAAGAATAAACCACCTAGCACGTCTGTCGGGAAATGCGCACCTAAATATATTCTTGAGAGCGTCACAAAGCTGATAATCATTGAAACAATGACTGTAATAAAAACCTTATGCCAAAGTTTTTTCATAAGCAGCACCATAGTGAGTCCGATCAGCCCGTAAAATATTGTACTTACAGCAGAGTGACCGCTCGGAAAGCTTTGAGACTGCTCTGTAGCAATTACGAGTATATCCGGGCGTGCACGACCAATTAAAATCTTCATTACTGTAAGCAGTCCGACACTAAGCAGTACAGTACCGCCAAGCCACAGTCCTGCCACATACATTCTTTTAATCCATAGTACCGCTATGACTAAAATGGTCACAGCAATGATCTCTTTTACACCTCCGATGTCCGTGAGGATTGCCACCAGGACGGACAAAGGATCTGAAACCTGTGACTGAATCACATTAATCAGTAAAAAGTCGAATTCATTTACCCATTGTCTTTCTGTGAGCACTCCAAGGACGATACCCGAGTATAATAATAAAAATATGCATCCTATAATGCCAAATGTCTTCTTCATATTGATACTTCTTTCTGAAAAATTTTTAGAATAGATTTATCTAATCTACCATAGCGTTGACATATTGTCACCAGTGTATTACATTCGTTATGTTATAAGGAAAAGAGTGGTGATGATATGAATGATCAGGAACGGTTGCGTGAGTATCTGAAGAAAATGATGGATGAGCGAAGGTTATCTTTAAGAGAGGTCGGACGTATGTCAGATATTGATCATGCAACATTGTCAAAAATTTTAAATGGTAAGAGGAAGGCTAATTTAAATCACTTACAACGATTATCAGCCGGCATGGGGGTAAGGTTATCAGAGCTCTTGTCGGCGGATGATGAAAACAACAGAACAGATGGAGATTTGGCAGAAAATTTAAAAGCGGTTCAGAAACTGGTTGAGACAATACATCCTGAAACAGGCACCCTTACAATGGCTGAAATTGATGATGAAATACAAAAATATATAAAAGAAAGCAAGACGGTTGGAGGAAAACAGGACATCCTTGAAAAAACAGAAGATAAAATCAGCCAATCTCCCAATGCCGGGACTTTCATGAAAAATATCCATAAGATGTACGGCTGTTTTATCACCGGAAAAAGCAATGTTAATGATACTGCATTGATGGGCGGGGCATTACTTTATTTTATAGTAACAACGGATTTAATACCGGATTACTTGTTGCCAATCGGTCTGCTCGATGATGCACTGATTGTTCAAGCAATTTCGCAAAGGATGGAAAATAAAAATTTGTTGATATAACCAGAATTTTGTCTGCTGATTTAAAACTGCATGTCTGAATAAAAAGTGCAGGGAGACAGGTATATATGACACAAAGTATGCAGCACTTGAAAGAGAGTATTATAAATACTCTTCAACTGCAAGATTTTAAAAGTTTTAAAGAAATTACGCACAATATGCAAGCTTATGATTTGGCCCAGCTGTATGTGAATTTATACGAGAGAGAACAAGATAGCTTTCTACGGTTAGCATCTGTGCAACAAATGGCTGATATAATTGCTGAGTTAAATAATGATTATCAGCACACTATTCTTGGAAAAATGGATACAGATAAAACTTCAGAAGTAATTCAACACATGAGCAATGATGACCTGATCAATCTGTTGACTTATATGGATGTGGCTGAAGCGGAGACTCTATTGAAAAGTACAGATAAGGACTTCGCCCGGGTTATTCTAAATCTAATGAAATATCCACCAGAAACAGCGGGCAGAATAATGACAGACCAGCTTGTGTGGATCAATCAAAAATCCACTGTCCGGGAAGCAGTGGATAAACTGAAACACTTCGCTGAGATTGCAGAATATTTAAACTACCTGCATGTCATTGATAATGAGAGAAAGCTTGTGGGTGTTGTCTCTTACCGTGATTTATTGCTTGCTGAAGAAGACCGGCGGATTAACGAAGTGATGAATTCACGTACTGTCACTGTTGACGCGATGATGGATCAGGAAGATGTCGCCCAGGTCATTCAAAGATATAATTTTGTGACGATTCCGGTAGTGGATGAAGAGAATAAACTTCTGGGAATTGTCACTGTCGATGATATATTGGATGTTGTGTATCTTGAAGCAAATGAGGACATTGAGAAAATATCTGCATCAGGAAAAGCGATAGATTTTAATACAAAACCGTCGGTCGCAGCATACAGACGGTTAACCTGGCTGGTGTTACTACTATTTATCGGACTTGTTTCGGGGAGTATTATTGCAAGCTTTGAAGAAACATTGGAACAGGTCGTTGCGCTTGCATTCTTTATGCCAATGATTGCAGGAATGACCGGCAACACAGGTACTCAGTCATTGGCAGTAGTTATCAGAGGTCTGGTGGCAAGTGATATTGATACGAGACAAGTATTCAAATTGCTGATAAGAGAGTTGTGGGTGGGCGTTATTATTGGCGCCATCTGCGGACTATTGATATTTGCGATTGCATTTATGTGGCAGGGCAATGCCATTTTCGGTTTTGTAGTAGCTTTTTCATTGCTTTGTACCTTAATTATCGGCACACTGGCTGGTACAATCATCCCGCTCGTCCTTTATCGGTTGAATATTGATCCCGCCATAGCCTCAGGCCCATTAATAACCACAATAAATGATATTTTATCGTTATTGATATATTTCGGTATCGCGACAACATTTTTATCGTATTTGATGTAAATGGAAATGATTACATATGATATGAATCGAATGGGAATATTTTATAATACAACGCTTTCTTTTATACACAAAGGCGGGGATGAATTCATGAAGAAATGCAGAGAGAATTATTGAAAATGGAATAAAGTCGAAGAAGCTGTTAAAACTGCCAATATGGGATTTTAACAGTTTTTTTAATTTAATAAAAGATGTTATCATTGATAAAAGCGCATTCATGCCTGACGGGTGTTTTATTATCCTGTCATTCATGTTATCATGACTACGTTCCTATGTGGATGATGTCATATTTTATATACACTTACTTTGAACCTGGGTCTGAAGAGCGAGTATAACGAGTGGTTATTCTATGCCTATGGGTCTTTTTTTATTGGTGATTTTTATCGACTGCGGCCTGGCTCCGGACCTGGAAAAACATCCGAATTTTAATGGGATAGCAGGGTATGTGTATATAAAGATTGTAATTTTATAGGGAGGTCTACTAATGAAAAACAAGTCACAAATTACGCCTGTCTTTTATATTTCACTCGCAATAGCGATTGTGTTCATTTTGTGGGGCGTGTTTGCTCCGGGAAATGTAGAGACAGTATTAGGGTTTATCAACGGTTTTATCTCAAATAATTTTGGCTGGGTCTACATGCTTGCAATGACAGCATTCGTCCTGTTCGCATTATTCCTGGTAATCAGTCCTTACGGTAAAATCAGACTGGGCAAGCAGAATGAAAAACCCCAGTATAAGTATTTCACATGGTTCTCATTCCTGTTCACTGCAGGTATGGGTGTCGGTCTGGTGTTCTTCGGTGTTACAGAACCGCTGACACATTACCATAACCCGCCGACTCTTGAAGGCGGAGCATCCGGAGCAGGGAGAGAAGCACTGCAGTACACACTGTTCCACTGGGGCTTCCATCCATGGGCAGTTTATGCGATCGTCGGTCTGGCACTTGCCTATTTCAACTTCAGGCATAAGGCGCCATTACTTATGAGTTCATCGCTTGTACCATTGATCGGTGACCGCCGTGCCAACGGCTGGATGGGTAAAAGTGTGGACGTACTTGCGGTATTCGGTACAATTTTCGGTATCGCGACGTCGCTTGGTCTCGGTGCGACGCAGATCACCGCAGGCTTGAGCTACAGCTTTGATTTCATAGAAAACAATATCTTCACTCAGACAATTGTCGTTCTGTTGATCACAGTGGCATTCGTCACTTCGGCATCGACAGGTCTGAACAAAGGTATCCGCTACTTGAGTATGGGTAACGTGGTCATTGCTGTCGCATTGATGTTTTTCGTATTCATCTTCGGGTCGACTGTCACAATGTTCGAAACGTTCCTGACTAACGCAGGTAACTATATTCAGAACCTGCCGAGCATGACGCTTGGTATGAATTCATTCGAAGGCGACAGAGGTTTCCTCAATGACTGGACATTGTTCTACTGGGCATGGTGGATCGGCTGGTCCGCATTCGTTGGAAGTTTCATAGCCCGTGTTTCACGAGGCAGAACCATCCGTGAATTCATTCTTGGTGTAACAGGTGTACCTGTGCTGTTCAGTGCATTATGGTTCGCAGTATTCGGTGTTGCCGGTATCGAATCCGACAACATTTTAGGCGGCGGATTATACAGTCTGATTTCAGAGCAGGGTGACGAAGTTGCATTGTTCGCATTCCTTGAAAACTATCCTGCCGCACCGGTCGTCATGGGTATCGCAATCATCCTGATTGCATCATTCTTCGTGACTTCCGCAGACAGTGGTACTTTCGTACTTGGTATGCTGACTACGGGCGGTTCATTGAACCCGTCACTCAGAGTCAAGCTGATCTGGGGTGCAATCCTTTCAGGTACAGCACTTGTACTTCTGTTCTCAGGCGGCTTAAACGCACTTGAGATGGCGATGCTGATTGCTGCATTCCCATTCACTCTGGTGGTCATATTGCTTGGTATCTCACTCTTTAAAGCGTTGAGAAGCGAATTCAAGATCATAGAACTTGAAAGAAAGCAGCTCATTTATGAGCCCGGCTACCGTGAAGAAACAGAAGAAGAACTTGAAGAAAGAATTGAAGCATTCAAAGCAACACTGCCGGATCAGATGGCGCCTGACATCGAAGAAGAAGATGAAGAGATCGTCACGGCAGATGATGAAGCAGAAGAAGAGAAAAAAGAAGACAAATAGTCATTGTAAAAAGGTGAGTGTCCCGGTTATCATCCGGACACTCACCTTTTTTTATAATGCTTCAAACTCTTTTTCGGAAATCACCTGGATACCGTTCTTTTCAAGTAATGCTGTCGTCACACCGACGCCTTGGATTTTATTGCCGCTGAACGTGCCGTCATATATGAAAGAGCTGCCGCATGAAGGGCTGTTTTCTTTCAGAACCACCATTGAAGGCTGGAATTCTTTGAATACATTCAGTGTTTCGTAGGCGCCTTTTAAAAACTGCTCTGTAACATCTTTGCCGGATGTATCCACGATTTTCGCTTTTCCTTCAAGCACATCATGACCGTCGCCGTGTTCTATTTCCGCCGGAAGTCTTGGAATGGACAGTCCGCCGAAAACTTCGGGGCACACAGCAACTGCCTTTCCTTCATCCATCAATCTGCTGATCTTTTCATTGAGACTGTTGCAGCCGTCATATCTGACATTCTGTCCGACCAGGCATGCACTCACCAATATCATATGATCACCCGTATTATAAAAGTTATTGTAAGTATAGTATCATAATTTTAAGACAGTGATATGATTTATTAATTTACAGGTGATGAAAATGTCAGAGATCAGGAAAAGGTTTTTCAAAGACGGTAAATTGATTCACATTCCGAAGAAGGAAAAGATGAAACTTCAGCTGTTTGACGAGCTGATTCAGTCATTTGACCGGATGCGTGAATATAAGGAACATGAAGTGAATGAAATATTAAAAGGCGTTTATCCGGATTATGCTGTTTTAAGAAGGTATCTTGTGGATTACGGGTATTTGCGCCGCACTGATGACGGCAGCGAGTATCAGGTGGCTGCGGATGTGACTTTGAAATTTTACGATGATTCTTATTATGGTGAACTAAAAAGGTATGTGCTCACTAAAGAAGATGAGCATTTTTCATCCTTGCCGCTCGATGCTCTGAAAAGCTGTGAAAACAATGATGTGAGAAACATGGTCCTGATGATTCAGAGACGCCAGGTGGCGGGAATCTTTATTCTGCAGAGCGGTGAGGTCGTGCAGAAGTATACGGACAATCCCAACGCGCTGGTGATGTTCAGTTATTCAGTAGATTCAAACAAACAGGGACGCGGGGTCGCTACAGGTTCTTTCATGAAGCTCGATGCTTTTGTGAATGAAAATTATGAGGGAATCAATGAAGTGGCGCTCGGTGTCAATGTCAGGAATACAGCCGCGCAGCATGTTTATAAAAAGGGCGGGTTTAAAAACACGGGAAGCAGTTTCGTCGGGCCGGCCGGCAGACAGAAAATCATGGTTAAAAAGATTCAGTCATAAGTTTGGTTAAGGCGGGCATCTCAGTGATTTCGACGGACTTGCTTGTTTTTAAGGGCGCGAATCCGGGCGCATCCGGGATTTCACGGACTTTATTCCCCTCCCTCAATCATTCAGATATTACCGGCGGCCAGAAAATCACATCGAGCACGGGTGAGTAGTGTGCCGCAGCGGGTTTTCCTTCTATATTTCCCGGAAGCAGTGAATTGATTGATTCGGGATTGTAGTCGACGGATACGTCGGCGAGTTTCCATTTGAGATGATGGATGGCAATATGGATTACCGTACCGCAGATGGTCTTATACAGTCTGTAGCGTTCGAACAGCCAGTGGTCCAAGGTTTCTTCGTCAGCGGGGGCGGCACTGGTGAGCGTTTTATATCTCGCTTCGAAGTATGCTTTGTCAGCATGCTGGCGTCTGCTTGAATAGTGGGTCCAGCCATGTTTTTCCACTCTTTTCATCTTCGCTTTATGGTAGGGCAGTGTGACCGACCTCGCCCCAAGGACAGGCACCATCTTTTCGGCATCCAGGCTGAAGAAATAAACACCAGGGATGCCTTTGTGCTTCACATAAGTCCGTACATTCAGCTCCAGGAATTTATGGAAGTATGGGAATCGCGGCATATTTCTGAACCTCAGGTCCCGGATAAGGAAAGGGAATATGGAAATCCAGGCTTTGCCGCCGTATACGTCGAGTTCCAGTTCTTTTGGAACGTGGGATCTGAGCGCTTCCGGGTCGACGGGTATATGCAGTGATAACAGATCTTCCCATTTTTGATACATCATCCATGGATACGCTGGAAGCGGAGCAGTCCTGTGTCCGGTATAATTCAGCAGATGATTCACAATTATCAGCCTCCATCTTTATAGGACAATATCCGTTACATGGATTTCCTAAACTGAATACAAAATATTATGAAAGCATATGTAATATGCGTTTATATCACTTCAAACAGGGAACAGTTCCAGTAAAGAGTGGAGGGATATACATGAAGCAATGGGCTTTTATTCCAATGTTCATATTGGTTTTAATAATGGCTGC
>DEQG01000141.1:0-1519 GCA_002360325.1 Salinicoccus sp. UBA3372
TAGCTTTAATCTTATTTGCAGGTGGGTTATATGTCAACTTTGCGATGAACTCATCCACAGAACAAGCTTCTTTGATGAGCGAAACAGACACTTCAGATGAGACAGCAGACAACGAAGACACAGACGACACAAGCGATGCAGCAGATGAAGCAGATGATGAAAGTGAAAATGCAGACGATGGAAACGAAACAGCCGATACTGAAGATGAGAACTCAGAACCATCCGAGGATGAAAGCCAGATTTCGTTTAACCAGGAAAACTTGAATGAATTGTACAATCGGGCTGTTGAAAACAACGAAACACTGATTGTTGACATTTTACTGCCGGGCTATTACACAGAAGATTTCATGACAAATCTGGAAGACCGGTTCGACACGGACACAATCCAGTTCAACAGGCTCGATATATCGAGTAACACCACCACTCTAAATGAATTAAGCGTCAATGACAACAGCGACGCCGTCATAATCGATGCGCTGCAGATCATGGACTATAACGACGAAGTACTGCCGGAACGTGATGTCGATGCATTGACGACAGCTTATATGAACCTTTATAACAGCGACAAAGTGGTCATGCTTTTAGGAAATGCGAACGTTCATGAACACGAAAACCTGGCGAATGTTTTGGATGAGGATGCAACCGCCTTAACTGAAAACGATTATTACTACATCGACAACCAGGAAGTCAGCGTCGAAGATGAATATTACGACTACGACAATGATGTGATGACTGGCGGCGTTGAAGACGAAGTCATCAGCAACATCCACAGCTTTTTAATAAGTGAATAATATTTATAGACTGCCGGGCATTTGCCCGGCAGTTTTTGTTTTTTCGGGATTGGTTGCTGATTACGGCCTCTCGTGCCGTCGTTTGGCCACCATGCCACGGGAGAACCGACATGGCGCAAAAACGACGTCGGGCCAGAGGCATTACCCCGACATGGTACAGAAACGACGTCGGGACAGAGGTGTTTCCCCGACATGGCACAAAAACGATGTCGGGAGCCACGCACATAGCCTCAAAAACCGCACAAAGAGACCCAACATCGCAAGATGCCGGGCCGCAATCATTCATGTATCGGTTTTTATTTTAATGAGCCGTGCGGATCGATGACAAACTTTTTGGATGCGCCTTTGTCAAAGTCGCTGTAGCCTTTTGGTGCGTCGTCCAGTCCGATGACTGTGGCGTTCACCGCTTTGGCGATATTGGCCCTGCCTGATAATATGGCTTTCATCAGGTCTCTGTTGTACTGCATCGCCGGTGTCTGGCCGGTGACGAATGTATGTGCTTTCGCCCAGCCCTGCCCGAATCTCACCTTAAGCGATCCGGTCTTGGCATCTTCGTCAGCTGCACCCGGGTCTTCTGTGACATACAAGCCCGGAATACCGAGGCTTCCGCCAGCTTTTGTGACATCCATGATCGTATTCAGCACGACCGCAGGCTGTTCTTCAGCATTTTCACCGTGTCCTGATGCTTCAAATCCTACCGCATCGATGGAACAGTCGACAATCGGCTC
>DEQG01000141.1:1596-2102 GCA_002360325.1 Salinicoccus sp. UBA3372
CTTTCCGCCTGCTTCAGACGCTCTTCCTGCATATCTCCGACAATCACTACAGAAGCACCGAGCAGCTGCGCCGAGTGTGCGGCTGCAAGGCCTACAGGTCCCGCCCCTGCAACATAAACGGTTGAACCGGTTTTAACGCCGGCCGATACTGCCCCGTGATAGCCTGTCGGGAAAATATCCGATAACATCGTCAGATCGAGAATTTTCTCCATTGCCTGGTCACGGTCCGGGAAGACCAGCAGCTGGAAGTCTGCATAAGGCACCATGACATATTCTGACTGGCCGCCTACCCAGCCGCCCATGTCTACATAGCCGTATGCCCCGCCCGGTCTTTCAGGGTTAACATTCAGACAGATATGTGTTTTTTGTTCACGGCACATTACACAGCGTCCGCATGCAATGTTGAATGGAACAGAAGCGATGTCCCCTTTTTTGACGAATTCTACATCTCTTCCCACTTCAACAACTTCTCCCGTAATTTCATGCCCCAGCACGAGTCCTTCAGG
>DEQG01000141.1:2254-8289 GCA_002360325.1 Salinicoccus sp. UBA3372
ACTTCTACAATGCCCTTACCTTGATAAACAACTCCACGGTTTCCAGCCATGTTAGACCTCCTAATGGTTCATCGTTCGTTTTTGGCGTATGAGTATTGTCCCAAACATCGTTGTATGCGCTTACAGTACACGTCAAATATATTCTAATTGAATCTAAATTTTCTGTCAACTTATTCCACTTTCACTTTACCGGCTTCCCCTGTACCAAATAAACCGCTCCGAGCACGTATCTTTCAACCTTCACTATTTCTAAATTGGAACTTGCTGCGAGTGCCTCAATATCTCTGTTCTGATGACAGCCTATTGCACACATAGTCAGCGGATCGATCGCCTTTTGAGCTGCCTGGAGCACTTTATTTTTAGCCAGACCGTGCTCAAACAATAATATTTTCCCACCCTCTTTGCACCACAGATTGAATTTGTTTAACAACTCCACAGGATGATTGTACGAGCAGAAACTTAATGAAGAAACAATCGTATCAAATGAATTTTCCTCGAATGCCACAGACTCTGCGTCGTCCCGGATGAAGTCGATCGGAAATGGATGTTTCGCCGCCTCTTTTTCTGCTTCTGCAATCATCGGTTCACTGAAATCCACTGCGGTGAGTTTTTCCACTTGATTATAATGAGGGAAATTCAAGCCGGTCCCCACTCCGACTTCCAGTACATCTCCTTCCGCCTTATGGAATAATTTTCTGCGGTATTTTGAAAATTTATCGTTATCCCGCATTTTTACGTATACATCCACCTGTCTGTCGAATTTTTTAATATGGTCTTCCGTCTTCATTACAGCACCTTCTCCGAAAATATATTTCATAAAAAAAGACAGACTCATCAATCGAGTCTGTCTTTTAGCATATTATCTTTTGCCAATCTCTTCTATTAAGATCTTGTTGACCATTTTAGGATTGGCCTGCCCTTTGGATTTCTTCATGATCTGTCCGACTAAAAATCCGATTGCGCGGTCTTTACCGTTTTTATAGTCATCAATCGACTGCGGGTTGTCATCCAGCACTTCAGTCACCATTTCTGTCAGTACTGCAGGGTCTGAGATCTGTTCCATGCCCAGGTCTTTGACGACTTTCCCGGCATCTCCGCCATTTTTAATCAGTTCAGTGAATACTTTTTTCGCCTGCTTGCTTGAGATGGTGCCGTCTTCGATCAGAGCAATCATGTCTGTCAGATTTTTCGGCGTCAGCTCTACATCAGCAAGTTCAACCTGGTTTTTATTTAAATATTCATTGACGTTACCCATCACCCAGTTGGATGCAAGCTTCGCATCCGCACCATGGCTTTCAATCATTTCATTAAAGAAGTCTGAAGTTTCTTTTCGTAAAGTTAAAATTTCTGCATCGTATTCAGGCAGTTTATAATCTTCGATATACTTCTTCTTCAATGCATCCGGCAATAAAGGAATCGTCTTTCTGATGCGTTCTTTCCACTCATCATCAATATGAATATCGACAAGATCCGGTTCAGGGAAGTAGCGGTAATCATCCGAACCTTCTTTGACACGCATCAAAATCGTTTCGCCTGTCTTTTCATCGTAACGGCGCGTTTCCTGCTCGATTTCTCCGCCTTTAAGAAGAATTTTTTCCTGACGGACCTGCTCATGCTCCAGACCGCGTCTTACGAAGTTGAATGAGTTCAGGTTCTTAAGCTCTGCTTTCGTACCGAACTCTTCCTGTCCGTATGGACGGAGTGAAATGTTGGCATCACATCTGAGTGAACCTTCTTCCATCTTCACGTCGGATACACCCGTGTACTGGATGATCGCTTTCAGTTTTTCCAAATATTTATATGCCTCTTCAGGCGTACGGATATCCGGCTCTGACACGATTTCCACAAGCGGTGTGCCCTGTCTGTTCAGGTCCACCAGTGAATAATCGTCCTTATGTGTGGATTTTCCTGCATCTTCCTCCAGATGGAGTCTCGTAATGCCGATTCTTCTCGTTTCACCGTCCACCTCGATATCGATGTAGCCATTCTGTCCGATCGGATCGTCCATCTGTGAAATCTGGTACGCTGTCGGGTTGTCCGGGTAGAAATAGTTTTTACGGTCGAAGTTTGTAACATCTGCGATATTCATATTGAGGGCCATCGCAGCTTTCATTGCATAATTGATCGCTTCTTCGTTTGGTACAGGCAATGTTCCAGGGTAACCCAGGTCAACTACACTAAGGCTTGAGTTCGGTGCTTGGCCGTAATGAGCCGGTGCATCTGAAAACATTTTACTTGCCGTCTTTAATTCAACGTGAACTTCAAGTCCGATAACTGTTTCAAAATGCATTATCTCAGCTCCTTTTGTACTTGTTTTAATTCTTCATGAAGGTTATATTTCTCTTCGAATTTATATGCTGCATTGTAAACTTTCGATTCCTCGAAGTGGTTGCCGATGATCTGTAAGCCGATCGGTCTCTTCTTTTCGTTCAGTCCGCAAGGGATTGAGATTGACGGCATGCCTGTCAGGTTTGCCGGAATCGTTAAAATATCATCTTTATACATTCTTAGCTTATCATCGATTTTTTCACCGATATCATATGCGGCACTTGTCGTTGTCGGTCCAATGATCAGATCATAGTCTTCGAACGTCTTCAGCATATCCGCTTCAAGCCTGCTGCGTAATTTTTGTGCGCGGATGTAGTACTGGTCATAGTGACCGGCACTCAGTACAAAAGTTCCGAGCAGGATACGGCGTTTGACTTCCTCGCCGAAGCCTTCAGCGCGTGTTTTTCTGTAAAGTTCTTCAAGTGTTTCCGTACCTTCTGCCCTGTAGCCGTAACGGATACCGTCAAAACGTGCCAGATTCGAGCTCGCTTCACTTGATGCGATCAAATAGTATGCAGAAACGACATATTTAATATGAGGGAATGATACGCGGTCTACAGTCGCACCCATATCCTCAAAAGTTTTAATTGCCTTCTCAACAGCATCAGTCACTTCCTGATCGATGCCTTCACCGAGGAACTCCTCCGGAACAGCAATCTTCTTTCCTGTAAGATCCGCATCGATGCCTTCCAGGAAATCCTCGTCAACATTCGGCATGCTCGTCGCATCTTTACGATGCGTACCTGAAATGATATTTAAAATCTTCGCATTATCACGGACATTTCTTGTGATCGGCCCAATCTGATCCAGACTGGAAGCAAATGCCACCAGACCGTAGCGTGATACACGGCCGTATGTCGGTTTCATACCGACGACACCGCAGAATGAAGACGGCTGTCTGACAGATCCGCCTGTATCGGAGCCTAGTGAGTACGGTACAAGACCTGCAGCCACCGCAGCAGCCGAGCCGCCGGATGAACCGCCCGGTACGGCATTTGTATCCCACGGGTTTCGTATTTTTTTGAAGTAGGATGTCTCACTGGAACCACCCATGGCAAACTCATCCATGTTGTTCTTACCCATCAGTACTGATGATTCTCCGTTCAGTTTCTCCATTACAGTCGCATCGTATATCGGATGGAAATCTTCCAGCATGCGGCTTGCGCATGTTGTCAGTACATCTTTAGTGATGATGTTGTCCTTGATACCCATCGGCACACCGAATAGTGCGCCTTCCATCTTATCCTGTGCCTGAAGTTCATCCAGCTCTTTAGCCTGTTTCAGCGCATTCTCTTTATTTACAAACAGGAAAGAGCCTAAAGTGTCGTCAACCTTTTCAATATCTTCGAATAAAGCACCGACCACTTCCGAAGGCTTCAGTTCTTTTTGTGCGATTTTTTCATATAGTTCTTCTACTGTCAGTTCATAAATATTCACGGTCTGCCTCCTTACAGCATTCTAGGGACTTTAAACTGTCCGTCTTCTGTGGATTTCGAATTGCCTAAAGCCTCATCCTGAGAAAGGGGCTCATTCGCTTCATCTTCACGCATCACGTTTCTGAGATCAAGTGCGTGGAACATCGGTTCTGTTTCAGATAATTGTAATTCATCAAGCTGTTTTGCATAATCAACGATTTTATCCAGTTCATTAGTGAATTTCTGTGCTTTTTCTTCACTCTGAATATCGATTCTTGCAAGGTTTGCAACGTGTTTTACGACATCTGTAGTAATTTCAGACATATTAACCCTCCAGTTTTTATAACAACATTTAAATTTTATCAAATATCATGGTAAAAATCTAATCTATATCGATATATTCCGTATTTGAACATAATATTTTCATTATTCATTTTATTCGGAAAAATCGCTTGTATGTTATAGCCAAATATTGTAAACTTATTAGTGTATCTTTACACGCCCTTAAACCCTTATCTCATCAAGGGATGACACAATTTGATTTACCCTGTAAAGCAAAATCGTTTGTTGCATTACCTAATTGGTTTATGTATTGTACTTAACAGGAGGCGAGGAAATGATTCTAAATTCAATGAATGGTTTTAGTTTTACTGCAGGATGGGTAGAAATTATCATGATCCTGCTCTATTTTGCATTATTAATTGGAATAGGTATTTATGCCTATAAGAAATCTACATCCAGTCTGGATGAATATACACTGGGTGGCAGAGACATCGGGCCGTGGGTGACTGCGTTGTCCGCAGGTGCTTCGGATATGTCCGGTTGGATGTTGATGGGGCTGCCGGGAGATATGTATAGTGTTGGTTTATCCAGTGCATGGATCGGAATCGGTCTGACACTAGGTGCTTACGTAAACTACATAGTTCTTGCACCAAGACTACGCGTATACTCCGAAGTCTCAGAAAACTCAATTACAATACCGGACTTTTTGGAAAACCGCTTTAAAGATAACAATCATATACTGAAAATTGTTTCTGGTATTGTTATCGTTATTTTCTTCGCAGTCTATACTGCAAGTGGTATGGTATCCGGCGGTAAATTGGCAGAGAACGCATTTAACATGCCTTACCACTGGGGATTATTCATCACAGCAGGAATTGTAATATTCTACACATTTGTCGGTGGTTACCTGGCAGTCAGCCTGACTGACCTTTTCCAGGGCACAATCATGATCATCGCAATTGTATTGATACCGATCGTTACATGGTTCTATCTGACAGGCAACGGTGTTGAGCCGTTCATCAGAATAGATGAGATCGGGGCGTTAAATGACATCGATTACTTATCACTCATCAGCGGGGTCTCCTTTGTGACCATCATAAGTAACCTGGCATGGTTCTTCGGTTACTTCGGCCAGCCGCACATCATTGTGCGTTTCATGTCCATCAAGACATATAAACTGCTGCCTAAAGCACGCCGTATCGGTATCAGTTGGATGCTACTCGGTTTAATCGGTGTATCTTTGACAGGTTTACTCGGTATCGCATTTATCGATGAGACACAGCATGCCGTAGAAGACCCTGAAACAATCCTGATTCTGATGAGCCAGGTGCTCTTCCACCCGATCATCGGCGGTTTCTTCTTAGCAGCGATTCTTTCTGCTATCATGAGTACCATTTCATCCCAGCTGCTTGTAACTTCAAGTTCACTGGTACAGGATTTCTATAAACTCGTTAGAAAGAAAATGATTTCCAAAGAGACGAAATCCACAGAAGAACTGGACAAACTGTACGTAATGGCAAGCCGTATTTCAGTTATTCTCGTTTCACTCGTTGCAATCACCATTGCATGGGACGATGAATCTGTAATTCTGAACATCGTTGCCAACGCATGGGCAGGCTTCGGTGCCGCATTCGGTCCTGTATTGGTTCTTGCGCTCCACTGGAGAGGCATGAACAGAAACGGTGCAGTCGCAGCAATCATTACAGGTGCTGCAACAGTCATCATCTGGATCTCAGCAGATGCATTCGGTACAGGATTATACGAAATGATCCCTGGTGTCATCCTTTCAACTATCGCTGGTATCGTAGTGAGTAAAATCTCTACTCCATCAGCAGAAGTTACAGAAGCAATGACAACAGAATTCGATGAAACAGAACGCATTCTTAAAACTAAATAAAATCTTAAGGATTTTGTGAGAATACCCGCTCGGTTGAGCGGGTATTTTTTTGCGGCTGCGCTGGTGATCGGCAAGGATTATCATCGTGGCTCCCGACGTCGTTTCTGTGCCAT
>DEQG01000129.1:0-1152 GCA_002360325.1 Salinicoccus sp. UBA3372
AAAATGATGAACGGCAGTATCGTAAAGATAAATGCTGTAAGCAGTTGGAAGATGATGAACATCACTATCCATTTGACGGTCTGTTCATTTCTATCCTGAACCAGATATTTGCCGAATATGAAAATCGCAAAGGTGATATATATGAACATCACCAGTACGATTGAAGGAATTGTCATGACAAATACAATCGCAATATCGGCGGCTGTACTCAGAAGAATGAGCATCAGCGCTGTGAACAGTATTAAAATAAACTGCGTCATCAATGCGAGGACACCGTAGTCGTGCAGCAATTTACTTGTACTTTTCGGGCGCTGAAGCGCGATTTTATTCATAAAATAAAAAACGAGGAATCCTGCTGCGTAAAATATCCATAAATAGACCAGCAGAATGAGTCCTGCCATTATGATTAAATTGCCGACTTCGAGCATTGATTCAAAAGCTCTGTACAGCGGCATCAGGGCGAGTGTAAGAAATAAAATAACAGGTACTGAGCTGACAAGTACGCTTACCCATTTTGAAACGACTTTTTTGTGATTCAGAATGCGGTTCGGCAAAAGCAGACTCATATAAAAGTATTTTAAAGGATTGAGTTTATTATTGGAACTTTCAGTCATTCATTTGTCTCCCGTCTCATAAGTGAATTTTTTGCTGATTTTGATAATCAGCCGGATGATAAAATACACGGTTATAAATCCGATGAATGTACCGGCTAGGTTTACAATAACATATAAGGCTTCATTCATATCATGGAAAAACGGCCGGTTGTTGATAAAAAAGTAATTGCCGCCAACCAGCGGATTTAAAAAGTGAACAAACAGGAAATAAACGGCAAATATAACATACGCCTGGAAGACTCCTTTTAAAGAGGGGATGAAGCCCATCGCAAAATGTATTGCCAGCGGGAAGAGCACGTTGGCGGCATGCAGTATGAAAAATGCCCAACCGGCCATATGCCAGACAGGGTGGATGCCGATCGGATAGAAGAAAGCGGCATACGCAAACAGCCCGATATAAAATATCGTCTGATTCAAAAAATCTTTTCTGACAAAGAACTGGATGATGATCAGCCAGATGATGACACGGCAGATCTGGAAGGGCAGTGAATATGAAAGTGAATAATCGTCATTAATCAAATACCAGGAATTAATCAGC
>DEQG01000129.1:1302-3386 GCA_002360325.1 Salinicoccus sp. UBA3372
GGCGTATCGGGATTGATCATTCTATCCATGGAAAAGACCCGCTTCCTGTAAGTGATTATAATTAAGAATAAACGACTTGAGAAGAGTTTTACAATGAATGAGGGAATTTTTAATGAAATTGCGAAACGCTATGACAATGAATACCGACGTCATCTGGCAGGTGTCGTATTAAATGAGCTGAAACAGTACGACGGGCACCCAGCCGGTAGTTTTCAATGACTTCTTCTGCCTCTTCGGTCGTCAGTTCATGTGGTTCTTTATACTTATCGGTGTAGGCGATGACACTGGATGACACCGGTTCTTCAGCATCTTCAGCCTTCCGTCCTGCATGGGCAATCTGAATGCCGATTTTCGCACCGGTTTTGTGGACTGCATCCACAAGGCGTTTGTAGCGGAGGACATGTCCGTGGACCATATGCCGAGGCAGCCGTCTGTAATGCGCCTTCGGTTCGACATTCATCATTTCAACTATGATTATGCCGACACCGTCGTGGGCATGGGATAAATAATGCGTCGTATGTCAGTCATTGGGAATACCATCCTTTGCACTGTACTGGCACATCGGCGCCATGACGATTCCATTTCTCAATTCAAGATTTTTTATTTTATAAGGTTCGAAAACAGACATCTGAAAACTCCTCCAAAAGTAAATTGATATATTTATTGTGTATGAGCGGATTTTTAAAGGCCAGTCATTTGCAATAAAGACAGGATAAAAAAGTTACGAAAAATATGTCTGAAACACTTAAATTGTAATAAATTTTTCACATGATAAAATTGATATAACAGTACAATGGTATAGGAGAATCGGCATGGAATATATTATTAGAAAACCTGAAATTAAAGACGCGGAACAGATTATAGAACACAAAGAAATTGTGACTGAAGCATATCCGGATACACTTGCCACTCCTATTGAAGACAGAGGCCTTCCACTTGATCAGCAGGAGGACAGCATCACCTCTTTGACGAAGGAAGATCTCGGTCTGGTTGTGGAAGCTGACGGCCGTATAGTGGGTATTTTGAATTTAAGGCAGAACCCGCGTAAAAAGTTTGAACATGTCTGCCAGTTTGGTGTCAGTCTGCAGCCGCAGTATGCAGGTCATGGTATCGGCACTGAACTGATTGACCGGGCAATTAAACATGCAGAAGAAAGTACGGTACTTGAAAAAATCGTACTCAACGTGTTTTCCAATAACGAAGGTGCAATTCGATTTTATGAAAGACTGGGCTTCGTTCAGGAAGGCAGGCAGAAAAATCAGGTAAAGCTGAAGGAAGGTTATACAGATCTGATCCAGATGGCTAAATTCGTCAAATAAGTCGCTGCAGATGCAGTTAATACAAGATTGAAGGTTGAGATGCAGTATGAAATCCATATTGATGGCCGGCGGCGGTGTTCTGCTGGGATTCATTTTAATATTTACAGGAATAGCATTCTTCCCGGAGAGTTTCGCCTTTAACGCGGCAGCAAGTCTGATTCTGATATTTTCCCTTATCATCTTATTTATAATGCTGATCGTGAAATTCGCCAGGGATTCCAAAATTGACCGGGAAAAGGATAAGTGAATATGTGAACGAAAAAGGGACAAAATCAATTTGATTTTGTCCCTTTTTCGTTATCTATTTATACTGTGGCAGCTTTGTCCTCATTTTCAAGGTGCTGCATATAATTTTTAATACGGTTTGGAATCATGACGACTTCATTTTGTAAATTTCTCGGACGGTATGCCTTATCTATGCATCTGTTCCAATAAGAAAGGTGTCTCCGGTCGATGCACTCGGCAACTTCTGAGTTCGTGTCGCCATCGTCAGCTTGAATTGAATACCAGTAGAGATACTCACGATCTCCTACAGTATCACGCATAATCGTTTCGACAAACATTTTTTCACCATCCAGTGAAAGCAGTGCATCCTGCATGTTGTCATTCAGAAACTCCATCCACTCATCCACCAGTTCGCTTTTGCCTTGTTTTATACGAAATTTTGTTAACTCTACCTGCATTTTCAAGCCTCCTCTTCAAATTCACTTTCACCATCATACATCATTTAAAACGGTTGTCAATTCACTTTTCAAATTTTCATTG
>DEQG01000129.1:3472-3743 GCA_002360325.1 Salinicoccus sp. UBA3372
AGCTGAACACACGTGCACAGGCTAATACTAAACGCATTCAGGAAACTGTACCGGAAACGATGAGACAATATAAAAAGCTGCAGAATAGTGCCTACGCTGAAGGTGCACTTGATAAAAAGACGAAAGAATTTATCGCGCTTACGTATGCTATCGCAGACAAATGTGAAGGATGTATCGGAAACCACGTCAATAAATTGGTGGCTCTGGGCGCATCGAGGCAGGAGTTGGCGGAGATAGCGGAAGTCGCCATCGTCATGGGCGGAGGACCCGG
>DEQG01000129.1:3863-7493 GCA_002360325.1 Salinicoccus sp. UBA3372
ATACTATGAAAAATATTAAAGGAGTGTTCTTTCATTGACAGAAAAAAATATTTACGGCAATACACCGCCGATGCTCGGGGCAAAGAATTTAACAGAGACAGATGAATATAATACGGATGTACTTTTCTATGGTGTACCATGGGAAGCTTCAAGTACATGGGGAGATTACACGGGAGTGGAACTCGGCCCTAAACAGATCCGTCTGGCTTCACAGAGATACAGTACTTATTTACCGGAACTCGATCATATAAACATAGAAGAACATTTAAGTTTTGGGGACGTTGGTGATGTCGCTGTCAATCCGCATAATGTTCCGCTAACAGTGGATATCATCGAGGAATTCACTGAAAAACTTTGGAACAGTGGTAAGTTTCTGGTCGGAATCGGCGGCGACCACAGTGTGTCTTATCCAATTGTCAAAGCACTGACCAATACGGGGAAAAAAGTGGGCATCATTCATCTGGATTCCCATTATGACAACTATGAAGATTACGGAGGGGACAAATATGCACGCAGCACACCATTCAAGAGATTATATGAAACAGAAGGTGTGAGAAATGAAAGTCTGATCCATACAGGCATCAAAGGTCCGCGTAATAAGCCGGAAAATGGCAGGGCGGCAAAAGAAGCGGGCGCCGTGACGCTGACAATCAATGATATTCGTGAGCAGAGCGACTTGAAAGCATATGCAAATGAAATATACGATATGGCTGCAAAAGATGTCGATGTCGTCTACTTGACAATCTGCAGCGACGTTCTTGATTTTGCTTTTAATCCAGGCGGTCCGGTGGACGGCAATGGATTGAATTCATATGAGTTATTGACGATGATTTATGAATTCGGCAAGCGTGGTCTGTGCGGAATGGACTACGTTGAAGTGTATCCGATGCAGGATGCCAATCAGAATTCTGCGCACTTTGTTTCAACTGCAGTGCTCTATGTGCTTGCTGGTCATATTAATGGAGGTCACACAAATAAACAGGGGTGACCTCCTGTTTTTTATAAACAAGAGGGGATGATAAAATGAATGCATCAAGATTCATACAAAAACTTAAGGAAATTGGTCCGGGTGCAATCATTACGGCATCATTTATCGGACCGGGTACCGTAACCACAGCAACAAGAGCCGGTGCAGGTTTTGGTTTTGCTCTGCTGTGGGCGGTAGTATTTGCGATTGTCGCAACGATTATCCTCCAGGAGATGGTTGCAAGAATCGGGGTTGTTACAAAGCAGGGGTTAGGTGAAAACATCAGAGAGCTTTTCGATAACAAAATACTTAAATTTGCGTCAGTATACATTGTGATGATAGCAGTCGCCATCGGTTGTGCGGCCTACATCAGCGGTGATCTGCTTGGGACTTCGCTCGGTGTATCGTATCTGTTCAATGTGTCTGAAAACATAGTTGCACCGATACTGGGTGTCATCATCCTGCTTCTGGCACTGAGCGGGGGCTACAAAGTCATTGAAAAGCTGATGATCATTCTTATCATCATAATGGGAATCACTTTTATTACAACGATGTTTGTGGCAGGGCCGGATATTTTGGAACTGCTTAAAGGTGCTTTTGTACCGGGAATTCCGAGCGGGTCCATACTGCTCGTCATTGCTTTGATCGGTACAACGGTCGTTCCTTATAACTTCTTCATACATGCACAGACAGCGAGTGAGAAGTGGGGAGACACTTCCAGGATATCAGATATGAGATTTGATACAATATTGATGATTTCGGTCGGGGGTCTGATTACTGCGGCCATCCTGATTACTGCAGGTGCTTTGATACATGGCACCGAAGTGACCAGTGTCGTTGAGCTTGCCGCACCGCTTGAACCATTGATGGGCGGCCTTGCACCTGTATTCATCAGCGTCGGCCTGTTTGCTGCAGGTTTCTCTTCGGCGATTGCGTCGCCGATGGGGGCTGCTGCAACTGTGAGCAGCTTCATGCAATGGAAAGGCGGATTTCAAAATAAAAAATATAAGCTGATTTTTGCGCTTGTAATCAGTATCGGAATCATCACTTCGGCAATCGGCTTCGAACCGTTGGAAGTGCTGCTCATTGCCCAGGCATTGAACGGCCTGATCTTACCGATTATCGCCATATTCATTATGATTGTGATTAATAAAAAAGGTCTTATGGGGAACTTTAAAAATCCACTGGCTTTGAATATCGCCGGTTATGTAATTACTGCAGGAGTGGCATTTTTAGGTGCATACAGCATGTTTGATGCAGTGACCAGCTTTTTTTAGTAGAGTAGAAATGACAGACAGTTAAACGGAGGAATCAGAATGAAAGTAAATACTAAATGGCAGGGTAATATATCTTTTGAATCGACAGCGGATGTATCAGGACACACAGTCAATATGGATGCAAGAAAAGAAGCGGGGGGCTCCGGCAGCGCACCTTCACCGATGGAGATGGTGCTGCACGGCGTGGCCGGCTGCATGGGCATAGACCTTTGCGTCATAATGAGACACCATATGGACAACGTGGAAGATCTTGAGCTTGAGCTTGACGGTGAGCGTGCAGAGACTGAACCGAAACGCTTTACGGACATAGAAATCACAGTGAAAGTTGACGGGGATGTCCCTGAAAAAGTCTTGAAACGAGCAGTGAAATTGTCCCATGAAAAATATTGTTCAGCAGTCAATTCATTGAATGCAGAGTTTACAACAAAAGCAGTATTAAACGGTAAAGAAATATAAAAAAGTGCTTTCGGAAAATAAAATCCGGAAGCACTTTCTATATCAGTCCTCTTCACTCAGTATTGTGTCTTCGAAGTTTTCACTGTGAAGCATGATTTCCTGTATATTATCCTGCTGATCGTACGTCATCATGACATAGTAGCCGTTATCCGGATCACTGTCATACATCATTCTGAAGTTTGAAGTGTCATCCAGTGTCGGCCAGCCGTAATTTTCCACAGCGTTCATTTTTGAGAACTCTTCCGGGAAAATAATGATGCCGTCAGCCCTCAGTTCAGAAGTATCTGTATCGTCGGCTGATTCCGGGAAGTTAAAGGCGATATGTTCATAATGGTAGTAAGTGCCATCTGTGAATTCCCCGCTGCCTTCCGGCTCTCCGAGAGCATTGACCATGTAATCATAACTGGAACCGATTGAGATTGTACGGTATTCGTAGCTTGCCGAAAAGAAGTTTGAGATGAAAGCATCGGAAGTGATGTTGACCGGCTCCACTTCGCGCGGTTTGGTCTCTTCTTCTGTCTCATCCGGGTCTTCCGACTCTTCAACTTCCTCAGTATCGTTTTCCGTCGTTTCAAGGTCATTGGGATTATTTCCTGTAATCGTACTTAAACATGAAATTAAAAACAATGGTGTTGTAATGAGTAAAAGTAAGAGCTTCATCCAATCCCCCTCAACATTATCCTATGATTATATTTTAAAACACTCTGCTGCCAAATGCCAGACGGTGTATGTTTTACACGTACATGGCACCCAGTGCACCGGAGAACTCGCCGTTTTTAATGATGTGCGGCTGCATGCCTTTCAATGATACATACCTGTTGATGATGTCCATCATTACATTATTATCCCTTATGGTGGAGCCGATGAAGACGATATCTTCAGTTTCAAAACCGTCCGCCAGATTGATGCCGATTGTACTGACGGTTTCAG